>DATHDV010000186.1:0-50111 GCA_035318845.1 Chitinophagaceae bacterium | reverse complement strand
CAGCAGCACAAGGGACAGGTCTTCTTTTGAAATGGTTCCCCTCTCCAGCATCCATTCGATCATTTCTTTTAATGGTTGATAATATTCCTTGCCAAATAATACGATGGGGAAATTGGTAACCGTTTTCGTTTGCACCAGTGTCAGTATTTCAAAAAATTCATCCATGGTACCAAAACCTCCCGGCATGATGATGAATGCATAGGAATATTTTACCAGCAGAACTTTTCTGACAAAAAAATGTTCAAAGATGACGGACCTGTTAACATATGGATTTGGTTTCTGCTCAAAGGGCAATTGAATATTGCAGCCAACTGAAATACCTCCGCTTTCAAAAGCACCCCGGTTGGCCGCTTCCATGATCCCGGGTCCGCCACCTGTCATGGTAGTAAATCCAAGTTCAGCGATCCTTTTACCAAATTCTCTCGCTTTGATATAATATTCATTGTCTTCTTTAAATCTTGCTGATCCAAAAACAGTAATACAGGGTCCTGCAAAATGAAGGGTACGAAATCCTTTCAGGAATTGCCAGAGTACCCTGAATGCAAATGCTAATTCATATCCCCTGCTCTTGGGCCCTTCCAGGTAAACGGCTTGTTTTGGCGGAATAATTGGTTTCGTTTCCGGTTTTTTTGTTGCATCCATAAAGATGTAAATTGCCGGACAATTTAATCATAAATACAATGCGTATCATCAGTTATAATGTTAATGGGATCCGGGCCGCTATAAAAAAAGGATTTCTTGACTGGTTAAAAACCCATCCGGCCGATGTGATCTGCGTACAGGAGACAAAAGCTTTACAGGATGATGTAGACCATCAACAATTCACTGACCTGGGCTACCATAATTACTGGTACAGTGCCCAGAAAAAAGGATATAGTGGTGTAGCGGTATTCACTAAGATAAAACCTGATAATGTACAATATGGCACGGGTCATAAAGTAAGTGATGATGAAGGAAGGGTAATTCAGTTGGATTTTAAAGATGTGCGTCTTATCAATGCGTATTTCCCTTCGGGAACCAGTGGTGATGAAAGACAAACTTTTAAATATGCCTGGTTAGATGAGTTTAATGCGTATTTAAACCAGCTGAAAAAAAAATACCCCAAGCTCATTCTTTGCGGCGATTATAATATTGCTCATAAAGAAATTGATATTCATGATCCGAAAGGCAACAAGAACTCATCCGGCTTCTTACCTGCAGAAAGAGAATGGATGACAAAGTTTTTAGACAGCGGATGGACCGATTGTTTCCGCTGTATTCACCCTGAACCGCATCGCTATAGCTGGTGGAGCCAGCGTTTTCCCACGGTGAGGCTTCAAAACAAAGGCTGGAGGATTGATTATATCGCCGTATCGGAACCCTTGAAGAAAAATTTAAAAGATGCTGAAATATATCCTGATGTAAAACATAGTGATCACTGCCCGGTATATGCAGAAATAAAAGTTTGAAGCATGATAGTCTATAACATCAGCATTAGAATAATTCCGGAAATTGAAGAAGAATGGGTTCGTTGGCAAAAGGAAGAACATATACCTGATGTAATGTCTTCAGGACAGTTTACAGAATATAAATTCTATCGCCTGTTAGAACAGCAGGAACCGGATGGCATTACATATGTCGTGCAGTATTTTGCATCTTCATTGGAAAACTATAACCGGTACATTAACGATACATCGCATACACTTCGTCAAAAAGCATTGGACAAGTGGGGTAATAAATTCATTGCATTTCGAACAATAATGGAGGTTGTGCATTGAGTGTGCAAAAGATTTATTTTTATTTACCTGAAAAAAAGATTGATCTAACTCAAAACCCTTGCCCGGCCTGTATTTCAGCGCCATCTCCTGAAAATCAATACTGGCAAGGCTTTCCGCAGATCATCATGAGTACTAAGCCGGTGATACTATAACCGGGATCGCATAAAATCCTTATCCCATGCGGATTCGGGGTGATAGCAAAAATTTGAGACCGAGATTTTTTTTTGTTCGTATCAAAAACCTTCTAAATTTGTTCACTCTACTAAAACATCATAAAATATCAATCATGAACAAAGCTGAATTAATCGCAAAGATCGCCGAAGATACAGGCGTCACTAAAACTCAGGCAAATGCCGCCCTTGATTCTTTTGTTGAAGCAGTTACAAAAACCTTGAAAGGCGGTGGCAAAGTTACCATGGTGGGCTTTGGTACTTTCTCTGTTTCTAAAAGAAAAGCCCGCAAAGGCCGTAACCCGCAAACAGGAGCTGAAATTAACATCAAGGCCAGGAGAGTGGCCCGTTTTAAAGCCGGCAAAGAACTGGCAAGCAAAATGTAATTGCTTATTTACTGCATTAAGAAAGCTCCAGTGCTTATTTCGGTACCGGAGCTTTTTTAATTGCCTAACTTTACTCTAACAATAACTTAATAATAATTTTTATGGGAAGAGGAGATAAAAAAACAGCTAAAGGAAAACGTTTCCAGGGTTCTTTTGGTAAAAGCAGGCCGGTTACAAAAAGTACGGCTAAAAAAGCTGCCGAAAAAAAGGCTGCCGCGGAAAAAAGTAAATAAGGTGTAACTAAGGAGCCAGTCTTTCCATTTTCCACTCAGCATTTTCCTGTAGTGTATACTGGAGCCTGTCATGCAAACGGTTGGGCCTCCCCTGCCAAAACTCGATAATGACCGGCTTTACGATATAACCGCCCCAGTTTGACGGGCGTTGTATGCTGCTGCCCTCTTTTTTATTTTTTAATTGCCTGAATTTCTCATCCAGCCATTCCCTGCTTTCAATCACCTGGCTTTGCGGGGATGCAATGGCGCCAAGCTGGCTGTCTATAGGTCTTGAATAAAAATATTCGTTGCTGGCCTCATCACTTATTTTTTCCACCAGGCCGGTAATACGAACCTGTCTTTCCAGTTCCTTCCAGAAAAAAAGTAGACAGGCTTTTGGGTTTTCAGACAGTTGTTGCCCTTTGAAGCTACTATAGTTGGTAAAAAAAATAAAACCCTTTTCGTTAAAATCCTTCAATAAAACAATTCTTGCAGAAGGCAATCCGTCGGGAGATGCAGTGGCTAATGTCATCGCATTTGCTTCTTCCAAATTGGATTTAATGGCCTGTTTCCACCATTTGGCAAATTGCTTCATGGGATCAGGGTTTGCTTTTACTTCTGATAATTTTTTTTGGGAATAATTTTTCCTGATATCCGCAATTTTTGCTGCCATGTTACAACCCGTTTATACAGCAAAGATAATGAGCAGGCCAGCATTTGTAAATGATAAAGCTCAGCCTGTTTGATCTTGTGCAGGCGATGATGTTCCGGAATGGCTTTGGAAAATTTGTTTCTGCCTGGATAATTCGTTCTTTTCTTCTGAAACAATATGCAGCATATTTTCAAGTTCTCCTATGCGTTTAAGCTGACCTTCCAGTTTTTTTTTGGCATCTGCAACTGCCTGCATATCGCTACTCAACCCTTCAAGAAAGGCTACTTTTTTCTGCAACTGCTGCCGTTGAAAATTAGCTTCGATCAGTTTTTCTTCTGTTTCTGAAAGGTTGGCCTTCAACTGCCGGTTTTCAGATACCAGCACATTAAACTTTAGTTTGTGTTCTTCAAAATCACGGGAAACTTTAAAATATCCTTCTTTGATCTCTTCGTATTGCAGGTTGGTTGTTTTAGAAATAATCACCTGGCCTTCCAGTTTCCGGATCTTTTCCTGTAATGCATTGAATTCCTGGTGGGCGTTCTCAAGCAGGGTTGTCATCTCAGTGGTCAGCTCTTCTTTCTGACGGATGATACTTATTTCTTTTTCTTTTTGTGCAAGCATTGACTTCAAATTATCTACCTGCCCGGATAGTTCGGCATTGGTCTTCAGCATTGCCTGCTGTTTTTTTTCTGCCTCTTTTACAAAATCAACCTGTTCAAGTAATTCGCTTATTTTTTCATTATGTTCAAGCAAGCTGCTCTGCGCCAGGCGCAGCTGTTCGATATAATCCGGTTTTTCTCCTACTGGAATTCTCTTTTGAAGTGCTTCGATCTCTGACAGAAACTTTTTATTCTGAATGCGCATTTCATCTGCTTCGATAGAATTGATCGTGCAGTTCTCTTCCGCATCCGCTACCCGCTTTTGTAAATAGATGAGTTCACTATCCCGCTGTTCAATATCATTGAAATATTTAAGTTTCCACTCTGATATCTCCTTGCTCAGCTTGCCACCCGGTATTTCGTCAATAGATGCATTCAGTGACCGGCGGCTTACAATAAAAAAATGAATGGTTATACCGACGCTAATAGCGCCGAGCATGAGAACAATGATCTCCATCAAAGAAAGTGAAAGTTGACCGGTCATAAACAGTAACGTAAGGTTTTGAAACTATTAAAAACTAACGGCATTGTTATTAATAGTTTTTCACAGACGGGGATAACGGATAGTCCACAAGATAGTAGTTACTGCAACGGGAAGTATAGGAAAATTACTAGGGAATTATCCCTTTACAAGGGTGCCGACCTTTTCTCCCGTTACCACCCGGCGGAGATTGCTCTCCTTATTCATATCAAAAACAATGATGGGTAAGTTATTCTCCATACAGAGTGTAAAAGCTGTCATATCCATCACTTTCAGGTTTTGCGAAACGCATTCCTGGAATGTAATGACGTTATACTTAGTGGCTTTGGGGTCTTTTTCCGGGTCAGCCGTATAGATACCATCTACCCGGGTCCCTTTTAAGATAACATCAGCATTGATCTCAATGGCCCGGAGAGAACCAGCCGTATCTGTAGTAAAATAAGGATTGCCTGTGCCGGCGCCAAATATCACCACCCTGCCTTTTTCCAGGTGGCGGATCGCCCTGCGGCGGATATAAGGTTCGGCGATCTGTTCCATCTTAATAGCGCTTTGTAAGCGGGTGTACACTCCCACTTTTTCCAGTCCTGCCTGCAAGGCCATACCATTAATAACAGTGGCCAGCATGCCCATATAATCGCCATGGGCTCTTTCAATTCCTGTTTCTGCCTCGTTCATACCCCGGTAAATATTACCACCACCAATTACAACAGCCACCTGGACACCTAATTCAGTAATGGACTTAATGTCTTGCGCATATTGGGCGATAACCGAATTATCAAAACCAAAACTTTTATCACCCATTAATGCTTCACCGGAAAGTTTGAGAAGGATGCGTTTGTACTTAGGCAGCATGAAGAAGAATTTTTCGCTGCGAAGATAGGGGATTTGATCAGGTCAGAATAGTTGTAATTTCTTCTTGAAAAAATTTTCACAAAATGAGAAAAATAAAGTGTTTTTTCTAAGCTGGTCTGTTGACCGGGCATCTCAGTTTTTCATACATTGATCATATATCACCTGTGAAAGATCCTCAAGCAGGTAATGATGATCTTTGTTCTCCGGATAGGTCGATTTAAAAGAAACCTCTTTGTTGTTCTCGTTCACATCAATATATAGCCAGCACGGATAAAAAATATCTATTTCTTTATTCCCATTAGGCGCCTGGATAAAATCTTTTGTAATGGCTTCACCGATGACGATCCCTTTGCTATTCTCATTCATATCTCCGTACTCGATATTGAACTTATCGGAAAGCTTTTTACCTTTTAAAGAATGCAGGTATTGTTTGATGGCCGTTGCATCCATTGGCTGGGAAACCGATCTGGAACAGATCATGATCCCCAATGATTCAGCATACGATTCAATGACATATTTGCCAGACTGAAGATCTTCTATAATTTGTTTAGAAGTATTCTTGTTCCTCGATCTTCCCCATTGTACCCTGAGCCAGGCTATGCCGGCTACAAGTAAAACAATTATTCCAATGATAAGTTTGATCATTCCTGCCTTTTTTCTAAGGTAAGATAAAAAAACATCCCTGATAAATAACCTGTTTAATCAAAATCAATTAGTATCAGCCCCATTTATCTTATCATTTCACAGCTTTTATACTATAAATCATCGGCATCTTTCCTTCCATTCCTTTGATATGCCATTTTCCCTTATCCGTTTCCACCATATTCCTGAAACAGGGATAAGGTGAATACATAAATTCATTAAACTTTTCAATTTTCAGCCCGGCATGTATCAATGCGTTCAACACCTCGCTGATGCTATGATTCCAGCTGTATTCTTTCCCACTTATACTTGCATTCCGGTCCGTGTAAGTCCCTTCATTTTCTGTGATGATCACTTCCTTGTTTTCGTAATGATATTTAATGTGGGTGAACTCGTCATCAAACATCCAAACCACCGGATGAAACTCTGCTATGTAAAATATGCCTCCGGGTTTTAAATAGTAAGCAATTATTTCAGCCCATTTATCAAGATCCGGTAGCCAGCCAATAGTACCATAAGAAGTGAAAACGATGTCAAAAGCCTCCCGAACGAAGTTCCCAACCTTCTCCCGCCCGATGGCGGGATCGGTTGCCCTCAAAGGAGGGGTTTTCGAAGACTCCGCATTTTCCGGATGCAAGTCATATACATTGCAGCAAATGAATTTTGCATTCAACTTTAATTCATCATTTAGTTGTCTTGCTTCTTTAATGGCGACATCTGACAGATCAACACCGGTTACATCAGCACCCAGCCTTGTCCAGTTCAGGCTATCCATTCCAAAATGGCATTGCAGGTGCAGCATCTTCTTTCCTTTTACATCACCCAGTTCATTCAGTTCAATGGGGGTCAATACATTTTCACCCGCTTTGAATCCGGCGAGGTTATAAAAAGAGGAGTCTTTATGAACTGCTGTCCGCTGGTTCCATAAATTTTTATTCGCTTCGAAATATTGATCATAATTTTCCATGCCGGGCAAAAATAAAAAAAGCGTTCCGCCTGGGACGAAACGCTTAATAATATTAAAACTATTAATTGTTAACCTAAGGCCACTCTCTTGAACTCAGTCACTTTCACATCTCCATTTTCCTTCAGGTAATCAGCAACAGATTTACTGCTATCTTTTACAAAAGCCTGTGCAGTTAATGTTTGCTCTTTAAAGAAAGCTCCCATTTTGCCTTCGGCGATCTTAGCCAGCATTTCATCAGGTTTGCCGGCCATCTTGGGGTCTTGTTTCATCAATTCCATGACGATGTCTTTTTCACGGGCAATAACAGATGCAGGAACAGAAGCAGCATCTACGGCTACAGGGTTCAGGGCTGCGATCTGCATGGCAACATCTTTGCCTGCTTCAGCAGCATCTTTATTTAAGCCAACCAATACACCGATACGATAGGCTCCGTGTATATAGGAAGCAACATACTCGGCGTCTATTCTTTCAAACTTGGTAACACCGATCTTTTCACCGATGGAAGCAAGTTTATCATTTACTAATTCTGTTACAGTAGCATGAGGAGCTTTAACATTCATTAATTCGTCAAGGCTTTTTACATTATATGCTATAGCAGCGTCAGCGATATTTTGAGCGAAAGCGACAAAGTCTGCATTTTTTGAAACGAAATCTGTTTCGCAGCTTATACAAACAACAATGCCGGTTTTATGATCGTCAGTTGTTTTAGCGATCACCACTCCTTCTTTTGCTTCACGGTCGCCTCTTTTTTCTGCTATTTTCTGACCTTGTTTTCTTAACCAGTCGATAGCTGCTTCAAAATCACCATTGGTTTCTGTCAATGCTTTGCGGCAATCCATCATACCGGCGCCGGTTGTTTGGCGAAGTTTATTTATATCCTGTGCACTTATAGTTACTGTTGACATATTATTAATTATTTTGAAATTTTAAAATTGGGTCCCGATAATTATCGGGATCGAAATTGTTATACTCTCACATAATGCTCAGTAAAGAACAGAACGTACAAGAGTGCGACGCAACCGGAGATGATAGTAGTAATGTAGCCTGGTTCATAACTAAAAACTATAAACCAAAAACTACAAACTGCTTTTATCTCCTTCCTCCACCCGGCCCCCTGCTGCCACCTGAGGGTGTGCGACGTCTTTGTCCACCGCCTGCACCACGACCTCTTCCGGCACGACCACCTTCAGCTTCAGCTTCAGCTTGCAGCTTAGCGGCTTTTCTTTCTTTTTCATCATCCGTCACTTCTTCTGTTTCTTCATCCTTTGCCGCTTGTCTTTCAGCCAATCCTTCTGCAATGGCAGCTGTTATATAATTAACAAGAATGGCGATCGACTTTGTTGCATCATCATTGGCAGGAATAGCGAAATCAATTTTATTGGGATCGCAGTTCGTATCTACTATACCAAAGGTCTGAATGCCCAAACGTTTTGCTTCTGCCAGTGCGATATGTTCATGGCCAATATCAACGATGAATAAAGCAGCAGGCACACGACCCAGTTGGGAAATACCTCCCAATACTTTCTCCATCTTTTCTTTATCACGGCTTAGTGTCAGCCTTTCTTTTTTAGTAATGTTTTCAAAAGAACCATCGCCCAGCATTTTCTCAATGCTCTGCATTTTCTTTACACTCTTACGAACCGTGTTGAAGTTGGTAAGCATACCGCCCAGCCATCTCTCCGTAACAAAAGGCATATTAATTCTGCGGGCAGACTCGTTCACGATGTCTTTCGCCTGCTTCTTGGTACCAACGAACAAGATCTTCTTACCACTACGGGCAATTTGTTTCAGCACCGCAGCCGTTTCCTGCAAACACTCGACCGTTTTATTCAGGTCAATAATGTGAATGCCTTTTTTTTCAGCAAAAATGTAAGGCAACATTTTGGGGTTCCACTTCTTTTTCAGGTGACCGAAATGAACGCCTGCTTCGAGAAGTTGCTGTTGTAGTGAAGTATTATTTTCCATTTTTATTTTAAGCTTTTAGCTATTAGCTGTTAGCCTTTAGCCTGTTTACAATTGAAATATGTTTCTTTTAGCTATCAGCTAATGGCTAATAGCTAACGGCTGAATTAACGCTTGCTGAACTGGTAGCTTCTTCTCGCTTTTTTATGACCGAATTTCTTACGTTCAACTGATCTTGGATCTCTTTTCAATAAGCCTGCGGCTTTCAGTGCAGGACGAAAATCAGGGTTGATCTCCAGTAACACCCTGGCGATTCCAAGCATGGCTGCTTCAGCCTGGCCTTTCACCCCACCGCCTGTTGCATTGATCTTTACATCAAATTTGTTCATAACATCAACTGTCTTCATCGGACGTTCCACCTGGTTCTGTAAGTAAACAAGCGGGAAATAAACTTTGTAGTCTTTTTCGTTGATGGTGATCTTGCCTTCTCCTTTGGAGAGAAACACCCTTGTCACCGCAGCTTTACGACGACCAATTCCGTTTTTTTGTTTTTCCATTTTTAGTATAGCTTTTAGCTATTAGCCATTAGCTTCGTAGCTAACAGCTAATAGCTGTTTTAAAATTTCAATTCTTTTGGTTGTTGTGCTGTATGAGGATGATCGGCGCCAACATACACAAATAATTTTTTGTACATCTTGCGACCCAGCCTGTTCTTTGGCAACATCCCTTTTACTGCCCTTTCAACAACCACTTCTGGTCGGCGGGCGATAAGGCTTCTGGCCACTTCTTCTTTCAGACCGCCGGGATAACCCGTAAAATGGTCATACATTTTCTGGTCCAGTTTGTTACCGGTTAATACAACTTTTTCGCAGTTGATCACAATGATATAATCTCCTGTGTCAACATGTGGTGTATAGTATGCTTTGTTCTTACCGCGGAGTACCGCAGCAATTTTGGCACACATACGACCAACGGTTTGATTAGTACCATCCACAACATACCAGTTGCGTTTTACGGTAGCCTCGTTCGCATGTTTGGTGGTAAAATGTAATTTGCTCATTTTATAAGAAAGCTTTTAGCTGTTTGCTTCAAGCTTTTAGCTTGTTGCCTTCAGCAGTTAAAAAATAAACAGACCGAGCTATCCCTCTGCCTGTTCCCGCTAACAGCTAATAGCTAATGGCTAGTCGCTTATTTTGGGGGTGCGAAGATAAGTTTGTGATGATTCACAACCTAAGAATTGGGGAAGTATTTTTCATTGGGCCTTTGTAAACGACTGGTTATCAGTAAAATTTTTGACTGATATTTTTCGTGGTCTGAATGGAGGGACCCATTTGCCTTAAATTATTCTTTTGACACAATACGTAGAATAAGACAAAACCCTGTCCCGCATTAGCGGGAACAGGGCTTGTTTTTACCACACACCAAAACTTATTTTCTTAGGATTTCTTTACTGTTTTAAATTCTTCCCAGTCATTACCGCCGGTTGATCTTAATACCATCTTTGAGTCGGCATTCTCCAGGGTAATGTAATAGGAAGTAGTTGCATTCTTCGCCACTTCAAACAGGTCGCTGATCCAGTAACCCTTGCTTTTATTTTTCAAACCTATTTGCAGGTTCAGGGGCAGGTCAATGGGACTGATATAACGGGTAAGACCGAGCAGGTCGCCATCCATATTGTAATAAGCAAATAGATGTTTATCATTATATGTAAAGGAGGCTTTGCAATAGTCGCTCCCTACGGTCCACTCTACATCTTTTACTGCGTTAAACTCAGTTTTGAATGCGTCCAGTACTTTCTTACTTACGTTTTTTTCCCCTTCGGTCGCCATAGGCTTGCCGAAGGCGCCGCCGGCAAAGGCGGCAAAACTGCTGATTGCAATGGCCAGTGTCAAGATCATCTTTTTCATAATTTGTTTATTTAGTAGGTTTTGTTTTTTATTTCGTTTCTCTGCTAAGTGTGACGATACAAATGTAGAGCAGGTTACAGCCTGCATCAAGACAATTGTGTCTAAAGGACTCCTTCGGAGATTAATGGAGTGTCTTGTTAATTGCTGTTAACAATAGTTGTTTATTATTAACCGTCCGGCATTTTTATAGGCCGTTTATCCTTAGGTTGCCCGGGGCGGATGATATTTTGATGCTACATAAAACATCGGGAGATTTGCAATACTGCTCATGATGATGTTTTAAAAAATAAATCCCTTCTTTATTAATTACCTGGCCCACGCATATTTGTCTTTTAATGACCCGGAAATACTGCTGGGAAACCTTACCAGCGATTTTATAAAGGGAAAAAAGAAATTTGATTACCCGCCGGGTATTCAAAACGGGATTGCGCTGCACCGGGCCATTGATACATTCACCGATGCGCACGAAGCTACCCGGGAAGCCAAAGAATTTTTCCGCCCGCATTACCGGTTGTATTCAGGAGCTCTTGTCGATGTCATTTATGATCATTTTTTAGCTGTTGATGAAAATGAATTCACCGAGTCATCCTTATATGATTTTTCCCTGCAGGTCTATTCATCCATTGACAAACAGGAAAAATGGTGGCCCGAACATTTTGCGCTTATGTTCCCATATATGAAAGAACATAACTGGCTGTTTAATTACCGGACCCGCCGGGGAATTGGAAAAAGCCTGGGCGGCCTGGTCAGAAGGGCTGTTTATTTAACTGAAAGTGAAACTGCTTTTCGTTTGTTTGAAGAGCATTACCAACCGTTGCAAGTTTGTTATCGTCATTTCTGGGGCGAATTAAAGCCGTTTGCACGCCGGCAGTTTGAAGTATTTCAGCAATAATACGGGATCACATATAAAAGGTAAGGGGTTAAAAATCCGAAAGGATTATTTTTGCAAATAATATATTCATGAGAAAACTATTCACCAGGGATAATACTAAAGAGTCATTACCCGTTATCTTTTAAAAATAAATCTATGCGGTTACTTACCCGGTCTTATTTTATTATCCTCCCATTGTTTTTTGTTGTTGCCTGCAGCAACAAGGAAAACAAACCAGTTGAAAATGGGATCGCCCCTTCCAAAGACAGTTCCAAAATAAAAGCCCCGGTAAAAAATGAAAATCCCTATGTCATTGTTGATATCTCGCCAATGGATATGAGTTATTACCCGGCAGATTATCCTATCCTCAAAATGAAAAAAGACATCAATACCGACCCTTTGGCAAGAGTTATTTATAGCCGCCCGCATTTGCAGGGACGCCAGTTGTTTCATGATCTTTTAAAATATGGGGAGCCCTGGCGGCTTGGCGCCAATGAATCCACTGAACTGGATCTTTATACCGATGCATTTATACTGGATAAAAAAATAAAAGCTGGCCGTTATATTTTATACTGCATTCCCGAACAGGATAACTGGACAATTATCATTAATTCAAATATAGACAGTTGGGGACTTCACCCGGATTCTACAAAAGATATTGCCCGTTTCATCATTCCCATAAAACAAACCATTAATCATCTCGAGTATTACACCATGACCTTTGAAAAAACAAATGATGGTGCTGATCTTTTGATGGCCTGGGATAACCTGGAAGCAAAATTGCCTTTCCGGTTCTGACGTTTTATTATTTTCCCTTCTTTCTTTTTGAGATTTACTATCCGGATTATTTGTCCATTGGGCTCCTTTGGAGGATATTTACAACATGTGCGGTATCGCAGGCATCATACAATCCAATCCATCGGGGTTAACTAAAGATCATTTAAAAAAAATGACTGATGCGCTGGCTCACCGCGGGCCGGATGGAGAAGGTCTGTGGCAAAATGAAACCGGTAATGTTTTATTTGGTCACAGGCGTTTATCAATAATTGACCTGAGCGATGCCGGACATCAACCCATGCACCTCACCCCTGCCCTCTCCATACATAGAGAGGGAGAAGCACCCCGCTATACGATTATTCACAACGGGGAGATCTATAATTATATTGAATTACGGGAAGAATTGCAGAAGAACGGTTATGTTTTTCGTTCAAAAACAGATACAGAAATAATTGCTGCCGCATATGATCACTGGGGAGATGAATGCGTGGAATATTTTGACGGCATGTTTGCTTTTGCGATCTGGGATGAAAAAGAAAAAGAATTGTTTGCAGCAAGGGACAGGTTTGGAGAAAAACCTTTCTTTTATTTTTTTGATGGTCAAAAATTTCTTTTTGCTTCAGAAATGAAAGCACTCTGGGCCGCTGGTATTGAAAGAATGCCCAACCAGAAAATGCTTTTTAATTTTATTACGATCGGTTACACTGACAATCCGGCAAACTTCCATGAAACTTTTTTTGAAAACATCAGCAAGCTGCCGGCAGCAACATTCTTAAAATATAATACTGTAAACAATAAACTTGTACTGGAAAAATACTGGGATATTGATTTTGAAGAACAGGATAAGAAAATCACAGATCATGAAGCATTAGAACAATTCAATCATCTTTTCAGTATCTCTGTGCAAAGAAGATTACGAAGCGATGTGGCCATCGGAACAAGTTTGAGTGGCGGACTCGACAGTTCCTCTGTTGTCGCCGCAGCGGCTCCGTTCACGACTCACGACTCACGATTCACGTCCTTCACGGCCGTCTTTCCGGAATTTGAAAAAGATGAATCTGTCTTCTCAAAACAAGTAGCTGATAAATTTGGGTTGCAGCAATTCACTACTAATATTTCAGCAGCTGAAATGCTGAATGATTGGGAAAAATTATGTCAGCAGCAGGAAGAACCTTTTGGCTCGGCCAGCATCTATGCCCAATACAAAGTTTTTGAACTCGCCAAACAACATAACATAAAAGTTTTGCTGGACGGACAGGGAGCGGACGAAACACTGGCCGGTTATCATAAATACTACAAATGGTATTGGCAGGAATTATTCCGGAACAGGAGGCTATTTCGCAGTAAAGAATTAAAAGCCGCCAAAGAAATGGGTGTGGGAGAAAAATTTGGTTTTAAAAATATTATTGCCGCCTATTTTCCTGCATTTGCTACCATTACTTTAGAGAACCAATACCTGCTGAAAGCATTAAAGCATGAAGACCTGACCAAAGATTTTGTAAAACTGCAGAGCAAAGAAGCTTATTACACAACCCCGGATCATTTTACACTCAATGGTGTTTTGCATTTTAATACCTGCACGCATGGTCTCGAAGAGTTGCTGCGTTATGCCGACAGGAATTCCATGGCACATGGCAGGGAAGTTCGTTTACCTTTTCTATCACACGAGTTAGTTGAGTTTGTTTTTTCTCTTCCGGCCAAATTCAAGATCAGGAATGGCTGGACAAAATGGCTGCTAAGAACATCCATGAATGAAAAACTTCCTGAAACCATCACCTGGAGAAAAGACAAAGTCGGTTTTGAACCCCCGCAACTGCAATGGATGCAGGATAAAAAGTTGCAGGAAATGATACAGGATGCAAAAAACAAATTGGTGAATGAAAAAATCCTGAAGCCGGAAGTACTGAACAAAAAAATAATACCCAAAGCCGCACACGAGGCGGACAATTATGACTGGCGATACCTCTCCGCTTCTTTGCTTTTTGCCCCCATCCTCCCGCTTTAGCGGGACAAGCTCTGAAGGGGAGTAAAAATGACTTTACTTTGCAATTGTCCATTAAAATAAAACGTACATGAATCCAAATGAAAAAAATACTCCGCCAGCTGGCGGAGTTAGGAACATGAAAGCAGCTACAAAATACATCCATGCCGGCGCAGAACCCGATCCTTCTACCGGTGCGATCATGACCCCGATCTACCAGACCTCAACATATGTACAGGAAGCTCCTGCAAAAAATAAAGGTTATGAATATGCCCGAAGCCAGAACCCAACCCGTACGGCATTGGAAAAAGCTTATGCCATCATTGAGAACGGTAACTATGCATTAGCTTTTAGCAGTGGTGTGGCAGCCACCGATGCCGTAATAAAATTATTACAACCCGGTGATGAAGTGATTTGCGGAAACGATATGTACGGAGGCACTTACCGGTTATTTACCAAGGTCTTTGAAAAATTCGGAATTAAGTTCATCTATGTTGACACGACAAATGCTGATAACATAAAGAAAGCAGTAACGGACAAAACAAAACTCATCTGGATAGAAACACCGACGAATCCATTGATGAACATTACAGACATTGCTGCTGTAGCTACCATCGCCAAATCAAAAAATATTTTATTGGCCGTTGATAATACATTCGCTTCACCTGCATTACAAAACCCTTTGGATCTGGGTGCAGATATCGTCATGCATTCCGCTACCAAATATTTGGGCGGACACAGTGATGTGATACAGGGAGCATTGATGATGAATGACAAAGACCTGAGAGAAAAATTATATTTTATTCAAAAA
Organism: Chitinophagaceae bacterium; assembly: GCA_035318845.1. Taxonomy (GTDB): domain Bacteria; phylum Bacteroidota; class Bacteroidia; order Chitinophagales; family Chitinophagaceae; genus JJ008. The sequence continues at coordinate 35,084 of DATHDV010000186.1, read as the reverse complement.
AGCTGCGGTGCTGTGCCCGGGCCGATGGATTGTTTCTTGGTACTGCGTGGAATAAAAACATTGGGTATAAGAATGAAGGCGCATTGCGAGAACGGGAAGATCATTGCAAACTGGCTTCGTAATCATCCAAAGGTTGCAAAGGTTTACTGGCCCGGCTTTGAAGACCATCCCAACCATTCTATTGCAAAAAAACAAATGAAAGACTTTGGCGGCATGATCTCTTTTGAACTGAAGAATGACAATGTGGATGAGGCCAAAAGAGTTTTATCATCTACTCACTTATTTTCATTAGCCGAAAGCCTGGGTGGCGTGGAATCATTGATCAATCATCCTGCAAGCATGACACATGCTTCTATACCCATGGAAGAAAGGATCAGGAACGGTCTGAGTGATTCTTTGATCCGGTTAAGTGTTGGCATAGAAGACCCCGATGATCTTATAGCCGATCTCCAGGCAGCTATAGGATAAAATGTGTTTTTGGCATTGTATCTGCAATAACAAGCGTGGTTCGCATTTTTAATAACTATTAAATGAATAGCCATGCTTTATGTAATAGCCGTAATTCTGTTGATAGGATGGGCATTGGGATTTTTTGTTTTTTCGGCCGGATCGTTGATCCATGTTTTGCTGGTGATCGCCATTATTGCGATATTGCTCCGTCTGATCAGGGGAGACAGAGTTCTCTGACCGTCAATAAATGAGTAAAAAAGACCTGCGGGAATTTTTGGATAGAAAAGTTGAGGAATATAATCAACACTCTTTCATTAAGAATGACCCCATTTCTATTCCCCGTTTATTTACTAAAATTCAGGATATAGAGATCGCCGGTTTCTTTGCGGCTGTTTTTTCATGGGGCAACCGGGCAACCATCATCAACAAATCAAAAGAACTGATGCAGTTGATGGATAATGCGCCTTATGATTTTTGCCTGGATCATTCCCCGAAGGAATTAAAAAAATTGATCTCTTTTAAACACCGCACCTTCAGCACGACCGATCTCCTTTATTTCATTGAATTCTTCAAATACCATTACAACAAACATAAAAGCCTTGAAACAGCATTCACAAATTATGGAACTACGGTTGAAGAAATGCTGACAGGTTTTCATCATTATTTTTTTTCTTTGGAACATGTGCCGGCAAGGACTAAAAAACATATTGCCACCCCGGAAAAAAGATCAAGTTGCAAAAGATTAAATATGTTCTTACGATGGATGGTAAGAGATGACAACAAGGCTGTTGATTTTGGGATCTGGAAAAATATCTCACCTTCCCAACTGATTTGCCCGATCGATGTGCATGTAGCAAGAGTAGCGCGGCGGCTTGATATTTTGAAAAGAAAACAAACAGACTGGCAGGCAGCTTTGGAATTGACCCAATACCTGCGAACTTTGGATAAGAATGACCCGGTGAAATATGATTTTGCTTTATTTGGCCTCGGTGTGATGGAAAAATTTTAGAACATAAATAATCTTTCCCGCCCGCCTACCTTTCTCTTTGCTCCAGCCGGTCTTACATTGTAAGTTAAAGTGACAAGGAAGTAACGTCCTAAAATATTATTCTGCGTAGTATTAATCATATTCCGGTTTGCATTCACATTAATGCTGTTATTACGATCAAGTATATCATTTACGGAAAACTTTAGCACAGCAGATTCATTTTTGAGCATAGTAATGTTCAGCGCTGCATTCCACTTTATTGCCTCTTTAGGCAATCCGGCGGGGATACTTCCATTGTATGAGTAGGATACCTGTGTTTCCCATATAAGATGTTTTGGCCACCTCAACACCATTTCATTACCCCAATTGTAGTTACTTACATTCAGTTTTTTAAAATAAGAGCTGGTGTATTTTGTAAAGTTTTTACCAAAACTGTAGCTCAGGTTCCATTCAAATTTATCATCCAGGTTCAGGCCAATGCCAAACCAATGATTATAATTGAATGTGGTTTGCCAGCTATCGGTTCCATTATACAGCAGCCTGTTCTTATTTATGTTCATCCAGTTACCGGTATTCCACATAAAGATGATATTCTGTTTGTTCTTATATTGTTTATTAATGTTCCAATTCATACTGTAGTTCCTGCTTCCATTTGCATTTACAGGAATACTTGTTTGCACGCCCCGGTTATCTACTGTAATACCCGGAACAATATCATTGTTAGTAAAACTGGCGCTTATATAACCACCGGCATTAAGATATCTTTTTGAATCATTGAAATAATAATTAAGTGATATGTTATCTCTTCTGGAAGAAAGCAGATCAGGATTTCCTTTTGTAATAAAATAAGGATTGCTGATGTCTGCCACCGGGTTCAGTGAATTAAAGCCGGGCAGATTAACATCCTTGTTATAGCCTACACTCAGTTGTTTGTATACAACTAAAAAAGTCGGCAGCACGTTAAATTGGTCCTGTTTCAATGTGATTGCTGAAGAAACAAGGCGGTTGTTTACATTTTGTTGCAAGAAACGAATACCGGGGCTGATTGTCAGATCCTTCCACTTGTATTCAAGCACCGGAGAAAAAACGATACGATTGCTTACTCTTTTAAAATCGCTGCTAAGCAAGGTATTCAGTACTTCAAATTTTCCATTACTATTTTGATTATAAGTACTCACGCCATTGTTTAATTTACTGTATTCATACCGGCCTCCCGTTCTTATTGTAAAATGCTTGCTGATCGGTTCACTGTAATTAAAAGATACAACAGCATCAGTTCGTGGTATTCTTTCTTTCCGCAACTGAGAATAGGTGCTATCATAAGCAGTTGGATAAAAATAACTAATGTCCGATTCAGACATATAATCATTGAAGCGGTTATTAATATCCAGGTTATGATTAAAATTAAAGCGTCTTCCCTTTTTCTTTTTTGATAAGCGGGTGATACTTAATCCATGTTTGTAATAAAATGTTTTAGCATCATTATTTTGTATTATGTGGCCATCACTAAGTGGCCCGGTTTTATTATTATTACCTGTGATATCGCTAAACCTGTCTTCATCTTGTATACCGATGAGATAATTAGCGTTAAGTAAAATGTTGGTTACAGAATCCGGTTTTAATCTTAAGCCGATACCGATATTATGACCATGCGTGATCATATCGCCGGTAAGAGTTGTATGATTATTAATAACAGTATCGCTGATAAATTGATTAATATCAGTAACCGTCAATCGTGGCGCATGTACATTCCCATTGAAGTATTGCAGATACATTGACTTCTTTTTGTTGGGAGCAAGGTTAAGATTGAAGCCGACGCCCTTGCTTGTTGAGATACCACCAAAATTTTGAGAGCCGCCAAAATTTATTCCGTTAATAGAAATACCACTGCCTCCGTTATTATTCCACGAGCTTATGCTATTGCTGGCGCTGTTACTTCTTATTCTGTCAAAGCCGCCGGAAGACATAAGTTCAGAATAGCTGAAACCAGCCTTGTTCAGGTTATTCATATATCCCAGCACACTTAATTGAAGTGTATCACGGTAAATATTAGCGATGCCACCGGCTTCATAAAGCCTGTTCGTTCCGTCACCGGCATACATTTTTCCAAACCAGCCTTTCTTTACTCCTTTCTTTAATGTAATGTTTACCACTTTGCCTACGTTGTTCGGATTGTCATCGCCATTACGCATCATTTCTTCTTTATCATCCGTTACCTGCACTTTGTCAATTACATTGGCGGGTAAATTTCTTGTCGCCATTTTAGGATCATCACCAAAAAAAGTTTTACCATCAACTAATATCCTGTTAACCGGTTTGCCATTCACTGCTATGTTGCCCTCTTTATCTACCATCACCCCTGGTAATTTTTTCAACAGGTCTTCTACCAGTGCATTAGGTAATGTTTTAAAAGCAGATGCATTGAATTCAATCGTATCTTTTTTCATTACAACCGGCGGCCTTTCTGCCATTACCAGCACTTCATCCAATGACTTTGTATCAGTAGTAAGATAAACACTGCCAATATCAAGAATGGATTGGGACGCAGTAAGCATAAATTCTTTACGATAAACACTGTAACCGGAATAAGAGATCACTGCACGGCAATTAAGATCAAATGGAATTCCCGTTACTTTAAAATTTCCTTCCGGCGTACTAAGCCTGTAAGTTATAATAACCGTGTCGGCCGCTTTGAAGACGGTTATAGTTGCAAAACCCAATGGCTTTGATGAAGAAGAGTCAATGATCTTTCCTTTCAATGTTCCTTGTGACCAGGATAACCCCGAGATAACGCATACCATTAAAATAAGCAGTAATAATTTCTTCATGTGCAGTTTATGGTTAAAGGCCGAAGATATACGATTAAATTCGTAGAATAAAATTCCAAGCCCGCTTTTTAACATGTTTTTCTGTGGCCGGTAAATCAGCCTTACAGCTTACCGGTATAATAGGAATTCCCTGTTTATATCCTACTTTTATTTTCATAATCACGTTTATGGAGAATATGGAATTGCTGGTAGAAATTGCAAAAGAGCTGGGCCTGTCGGTAAGAAAAGACAATTCCTCTTTGAACAGGCAATTGCTTGCTGACAAAATAAATGAGCTTCTAAATAATGATTTTCAGAAATTAGTTTCCATTCTTTATCGCATGGATGTAAGCGAGATTAAACTGAAATTGCTGTTGAAAGATAATCCCGAAAGGGATGCAGCAAAAATCATTGCTGACCTGATGATCGAACGACAGGTGCAAAAAATGAAAAGCAAGATCGAAACGAAAAATAATAACCAAATACCAGATAATGAAAAATGGTAGTTGTTAAAAAGCTTTCATTTTCCGGATATATTCAATTGCTTTCTCCAGCACTTCATCCTTACCAGTTGCTATTCCTTTTTGAGATGGCATGACCACTATATTTGGAACGATGCCAACACCCTGCGTTTCTTTTCCATCGGGATAGAAAACACCAATACCAGAAAAGAGGGATGAGAAGCCGCCGGGAAAGGGCACATAACTTATATTTCCATCTGCACCTGCTGTCTGGCTGCCCATTACAACCGAACGGGGCGCTGTTCTTAATGCCATGCTCGTATATTCTGCCTGGCTTTGACTTTGTTCATTTACCAATATTATAATCGATCCTTTGTAGCAGCTTACAGTATTATTTTTCTGCGGGCCGTTATTGATGGGTTCGGTAAAACTGAACAATCCCGGGTTTTTGATATTCCCGTCGGTGAATTTTACAAATGGCGTAGAAGAGGTTTTTATATACGGGGCCATTGCAAACGGCATGAATTGATTTGGGTAATTCCGGATATCTATAACAATCCCTTTTGTATTACTGAAGGTTTTAAAAATTGTTTCTAAAGAATCCTTTTCAATTTTACCAAGGCTGATATACCCGATATCCGGGGATAATAATTTATACATGGGCATCCTCCAGTTGTCCCCGTTGCGGTAAGGAAATTTTCCCTGCTTGTACAAGTGCAATACGGTCTGCTTTGTCTTGCCATTTCTTTTATAGGTTACCAGTAATGAATCATCATTACTCCGGAACAGGCTGCGGTGAATAAAATTCCGGTCAGCCACAGATTCATTCGATGCACATAAATACGGTTCTGCATTTTTTCTTAGGGCTTCGATCTTTTTCCCGTTCACCGTAAGGATCTCGTCCCCGGGTTGCAGGGTTTCAAAAGCAGCCAATGAATCATGCAAAAAACCTGAAACAATGATCTTGCCATTCAATTTTTTAAAATCAACTGCCGGAGTTTTATTTCCAAAATAATTTTGAAGCAACGGGTCATTATAGATGTTAGCATGTGTGTCATGCACCCGGTTGATAAGGCGAAGACAGGTAAGACGATAGTTGAGTTCAGATCGGTTAGAGGCAAAAGCAGGAACAAACTCTTTCAATATTTCATCCCAGCTCTCTTTCAGTAAATGTTTATAAGGAAAGAAATACTCGATCATATTCCAGTACCTGAACAAGGCCAGCATCCTGAAACCGTCATCACTGGCCGGAACATCTTTATAGATTCCCTCTTTATCAAAAACTGGGTTCCCGACATTTGGCATCAGCTTTACATAATAGTTTGAGCCTGTATTCCGGTGCTGGTAAATATTATTAAGTTTCAGGGAAAGCTCTTCTGAAAAAAAAGTTTTGTCATTGATCCAGGATAGACCGGGCTTTGTATGCACATTCACCAGGTCTGCAGGAGGCACAGCCGGGTATTTGTTTTCATCTCCCAGTGTATTGATCCAACGAAACAAAAGATCATCTCTTTCTTTATTGCTTCCGGCCTTAAGTACGGAAGGCATAATGTTGAAAAGACAGGAATCAAAATTGTAATTTCCTTTTGCTACTTCGGGATGATGATACTTGAGAAAGCCCCAGACTTTACCAAGTACATAGAGGTTCTCGGTTTGCTGCTTCTTCAGCATACTGTCAACAACAACACCCGATGCAGTAAGTTCTTTCCTTAACGACGCTGCTGGCTTTATCCATGCAACTGATTCAACAGGTTTGCCATCGATCTGCAGTTCCAGTTTGTCAAACCAGCTCTTGCCAATGCCGGTAAGTATTCCACCGAAAACAATAGCCGTTACTTCTTCGTTCATCGGTACTGTTATGCTGTACTGCTGCCAGTCTTTTGTTCCGGTAACACCGGCCTTACCCATGTTATCAAACCCTACCATTTGATTCCCCGCATCACTCCGCAACCATAACCCTGCATAACCTTCCTCAACGTTTTCTGTTTTAATATATCCTTTAAGTATTACTTCAGTTCCTTTAAAACCGGCTGGCAGGTAAAATGTGACAGCACCAAATCCCGCTTTATCACTGCCAGCATTTTTTTGAAGACGTATAGAATGATCACCCTCGATTTTTATTGAGTCATCCCGGTAGGTAAAATAATCGTCCTTGTCCCAGGAGAAACTGCAACCGGTGATCTTGCCTTTGCTATCTGTTTTTTCAAAGCCAAGGTTCAGGAGCTGATTAGGCGTTTGTTGGCTTATGCAGGTAAGAGAAGTCAGCAGGAATGCTGATATTGATAAAAAATATTGTCTCATGTCGCTATTGTTTTCGGGGGAATAAAAAATCCGGGCTATACCCGGATCACTTCACAAACGAACTTACAATGTTTTTATTTCTTTTTCTCAAACATTAATTCTTTCACCTTGTCTTTATCTTCTTTTTCTTTTTTCAGGTCGAACATGGTACCAAAGACATGATCCCAGAAAGTAGAGCTAACGCCATAACCGTTATGTTCGTTTTTATAATGATGCAGGTGATGGTTTCTCCACAAAGGCTTCATCCATTTAAAAGGGGGGTTCCATGCATGAATGGCGTAGTGCATGGTACCATACATCAGGTAACCAAATAAAAACCCCGGGAAGAACATAAATGTATACTGCCGCATGAGGAGATACATCAAACCAAAAATGACTGATGCTAAAATGAGACTGGGCACCGGGGGCATGAACAGTCTTTGCCTGTCTCTCGGATAATGATGATGATTGCCATGCAGCGTATAAATAAATTTCCTGGCCCTCTCACTCCTGGCCATCATATGAAAAAGGAACCGATGGGCGATGTATTCAAAAAAACTCCAGAAAAACATACCGCCAAGAAAAGTAAGGATGATCCTTCCGGTAGTGAAGCCCGGGCCTGCAGCACTGTAATACAACATATAGATCATAACAGGTAAATACATTCCCCAGATAACCAGTGGATGTGTTTTGGTCAGCATTTCCAGGTAAGGGTTTTTGAAAAGCTGGGCCTGCCCTTTATTATGAATTTTTTCGAACTCCATAGCGCAAAGATAAGGGATGAACAGCCTGGATTTAGTTAAACAATTGCCCGATTTTATTACTCCTTAAGTAGTTGTTCAACTGTTTGAAACTGATAGCCTTTTGCTTTTAGATATTTTATCAATTCCGGCAGGCGGGTATAGAATTTATCGGTCCGCTTCGGTCCTGCACCAATATGCATTAAAAGTATAAAGCCATTCAGCCCGGCAGGTTTTGATCGTTCATGATCGAGGATGGAATTGTAAATGGTTTGGCTGCTGCGATAGTTTTTATCCCGATCAGTAGTATAATCAGCATGACTGAGTGTGCCGGCTGTGTAATTGATCAGCTGCAATTTTAATTCTTTTGACCAGGTAACGATACTGTCATTATACCATTCGAATGGCGGCAGAAAAAAAGATGCTTTTTTACCAATTATACCCTGCCTCGCCATGGCTGTATAATTATCGGCAAGATCAAAACTAAATTCTTTTTTATTCAGCAGCAGGCTATCCCTTTTATTCCAGTCGCAATACAATAAATGCTTATCGGAATGCGGGCCCAGGTAATTCCCGTTTTGTTTTAATTCCTGGATAAGTTTTTTGAAATCATCGTTCCTGTAAAAATCGCCGGTGAAAAAGAATGATGCTTTTATTTTTTCTTTTTGCAAAGTGCTTGTAATAAAATTTCCGCCTTCGGCAAATTCATGACCGGTAAACACCAATGCAATCTTCTTCTGGGTTGAATCACCTCTTATAATTCCTCCGTGACTGTAAGAAAAATTCTTTTTTAATGACTCTTCGTAAGTCCCCTCCTTGTGAGGGGATTTAGGGGAGGCCTCTTTTTCCTTCGCCGCCAACAAATAGATCAACGATGCCGTTCCATCCATAGTAGGTTCGTTACTGCTGTAATCACCATAATCGTCATGATAAACTGCCAGGTCACTTTGAAAGTTTGCATATTCATCTGTATCTTTTAACTGGATGCCAATAAGCCCTTTGAATATACTTCCATACACAGGGCCATCCACCAACCCGCCATCAATAGGATAATTCTTTAAATGTGTAAAAGCAGAATGAGGATCAACGGGGGTATCACCCCATGATGGCAAACCATACACCATGGATGTTCCCCATGGATTGCAACCAAAGAGCCAGTCGAAGTTTGCCTGTTCCAATTCGTCAAATGTTTTATCGCCGGATAATTGTTTGTACCAGTAACATTGGATAGCAAAAGCAACGGTGAGATTATTACTGCACCAGATAAATGGCACACCACGATAGAAAGCATTTTGTTTTGCTTTATTCCAGACCTTTTGTATCCCGTCTTTATAGTAATTTATAACCGTATCGGAATTGTTCCAGAAATTATCGATGAAACTTTTATAATACCCGGTTACGGGACCATGCTTTTTTGTTTGCAATTGTTTGATCAGCTCATAATGCCCGATATTTATAAAAGGATACCATTGATAATGCTTTGCTGTGTCAGCGCCGAGCCATGCTGTTATCTTTTCCTGCTTTGCATAATTTAATGACTGCATCATATAAGATCCGTTATCTGCACCCATGGGTGCATTTATAACCATATCATGAATGGCGGCCGCAGCCAGTTCCATATCATCCGTCCAATTATCTTCCGCATAGATATATGGAGATCTTACAGAAGCTGTTTGCGTAACTCCTGTTTTTTTTAATCCATAGTTATAAGCATCAAGTGCTTTTTCATAATATTCTTTTCTATTATCATTTTTCCTGAATATGCTGTCTGTTTCATGTAAATAATGTGCTAAAGCAAATACACTTGCAAACTTCGCTGCAGTAGAAGAAGTACCTGTTGTAGCGTTCATGTATTTCCCACGTTGTTGAGGTTCTCCGCTTACAAAATATACCGGTCTTTCATATCCTCTTCCATAAAAACTATCTTCTTTAGGTATCCTCATTCCCTGGTGGTCGCGGTCATCTCCTACCTGGTTAAACATGATGGTCCGGGATGGGTTCATCTTTACTAACCAGTCCAATCCCCATTTCGCTTCGTCCAGTACATCCGCCATTCCATTTTTTCCATCCAGGCCATTTGCTTGTTTCTCGTCAGTAAATACATTTGGAAAATCCCTGTATGCAGCAAGCAGGTGATAAGTAGCATTTGCGGAAGTAGAAGAATACTGTAAATAATCCGACGCATCATGCCAGCCGCCGCTTACATCAATATATGTGCTGTCGGGTATCCCTGCGTTTTCTCCATACAATGTATATCCGTCATGGGTGTGGCAACTATCTTTTAAATACGGGTTGAACCCGCTACGTTGCTGCCGCATATAACGCAGGCAAAAATCAGCAGTTCCTTTATACACATCATCAGCAATTTCAAATTCAGGCGATCTTGCTCCGCCCGCCTGTAAATAATATCGCCCCGGCTTTTTGAACGCAGAAAAATTTAAACGGCAGGTTTGTTTAAATGGCCCATACGATCCGAATGCTTTTCCCGCATTGCCGGCCAATACAAATTTCTTTGTGCCGGCATCTACAAGCTGGAATGTTTTAATGATCGCACTGTCTTTACTGCACCATACTGCTACCTTTACCCCGTCGGGGGTATAGCCCAATTGGTTTATTCTTATCCAGCTTTGTGGTTCACCCTTTTTTACAAAAGATAATACAGGCAAAAGGAAAATGACAAGCCATTTTTTCATCGCCTTAAGTTACAAACAACCTTGCTAACTTAGCGCCTGCCTGCCGGTAGGCAGGGCATTTTAATTTTTGTATATGAAATTAGTTACTTATATCAAAGAAGAACATGAACAGCTGGGTGTATTGATCAATGAAATGATCTATGATATGGAAGTGCTGCACCCCGATCTTCCCAACAGCATGAATATGTTTTTAACTTACTGGGAAGACACTTACCCGGTGGCGCAGGCCGGTGAGTTGATGCTGAGAGAAGGGACAAGAACAAGTAATAAAGGCGTTGCGCTAAAAGATGTTCAGTTACTGGCGCCGGTCCCCTTTCCTTCCAGTTGCCGCGATGGTTATGCTTTTCGTCAGCATGTGGCAGCAGCAAGAAGGAACCGCAAAGTAGATATGATCCCGGAATTTGATCAGTATCCCATTTTTTATTTCACCAATCATCATAGCATACAGGGGTCGGGAGAAATAAAATGTATGCCTGATCATTTTGAGAAACTGGACTTTGAACTGGAAGCGGCGATCGTTATTTGCAAACATGGAAGAAATATCAAAGCCGATGAAGCGGAAGAATATATCGGCGGGCTGATGATCATGAATGATCTGAGTGCAAGAAGATTGCAGATGGAAGAAATGCTGTTGAACCTGGGCCCTGCCAAAGGAAAAGATTTTTCCACCGTGATCGGTCCGTGGTTGGTAACACTGGATGAGCTGCAATCATTCGAAATTTCCTGCAAGGAAAACCATACCGGTGTCAACTGGAACCTGCGGATGCAATGTTGGGTAAATGGCATACAGGTAAGTGATGGAAACCTTGGTGATATGGACTGGACCTTTGCAGAAATCATTGAAAGAGCTTCTTACGGCGTTGATCTCTATCCCGGCGATGTGATCGGTAGTGGAACAGTGGGCACAGGTTGTTTCCTTGAATTGAACGGAACAGGAAAAATGAATGATCCCAACTATACAGAACAATGGCTGCAACCCAATGATGTGGTGGAAATGGAAATTGACGGATTGGGCAAGTTGAGCAATACGATCGTAGCTGAAGAGACCGACTGGAGTATTTTGAAAAGAAAAAAGTAATAGATGACAGATGATAACTGATAACTATCATCTGTCATCTATCAGTTATCATCTATATCACAACTTTATTGATCCTCTTTGCATTTCCCTTATTCATTACTTTACCCAGGAAACTGTCCTTTACTTTTAATTCTTTTTCTGCATTTACTTCTGCCGAACCAATGCCTTCATTGTTGATCTCCATTTTCTGAACAACAAAATCATAGGCTTTCAGGCTGCCGACACCATTGTTTTTAATAATAGCTTCATCGGCACTGCCGGTAAGCATAACAGTTCCTACGCTTTCATTCCTGATATGGATTGATTTGGCTGAAAGGTTCAGGTTGATAGAGCCCACACTATTGTTCTTGATCTCAAGATCGTTGAAGCTTAATTTTTTCTCCGCAGATATATTGCCAACGGTACTGAGCTCCATGCTCTTTAAACTTTTGAACGTGATATATACTTTCATCCCCTTGGATCCTTTCTTTGTTTTGAGATTTATATGATCCTGCATCTTAATGACAAGCTTAGAGCCTTCATTCTTCACTTCAAAAAGAGGTTGAAAATTGTCGTCTGCTTCAATTTTTACAGACTCCGTATTTCCCTGTTCCAGGTAAAGACTGAACACCCCTGAAACTTTTAACTCGCTAAAGGATTGTACGGCTACATCTTTGGTAACAATATTGCCGCTTCCTTCTATCTTCTTATTTTCCTCTTGCTGGCTGAAGGAATTGAATGGTATGGCAAGAAAAAGCGCCGATACGATAAAAAAGATTTTTTTCATGACTGATTGATTTGGGTTTACAATAATAGTTAAAACGAAACTCTTCGTAGAACGAAGATGCGGCTATTTTGTTACATAAAATAAAAATAATTTATAGCCGGCCGGGTAAGTTGACAGGTGCCCGCTTTATTATCGGCCATCTTTTGCTGATATTTGTCTTATCGTCAACCTTTTATTATGATCCTTGACCTGAAAGATCTGAAGACGGCTGAAAAGCAATACTACCTGCAACATGTTATTGGTCCAAGACCGATATGCTTTGCCAGTACTGTTGATAAAGCGGGTAAAGTGAATCTAAGCCCCTTCAGTTTTTTCAATTTATTTTCTTCTAATCCACCCATTGTTATTTTTTCTCCCGCCAGGAGAGTGAGGGATAATACCACAAAACACAGCTTGCAGAATGTATTGGAAGTTCCGGAGGTGGTCATCAATATTGTTACTTACGATATGGTGCAGCAGGTATCACTGGCCAGTTGTGAATTTCCAAAAGGGGCAAATGAGTTCTGCAAAGCAGGATTTACGGAAGAACCTGCAACATTGGTAAAGCCGCCGATGGTAAAAGAAAGTAAAGTAAAGATGGAATGCAAGGTGATCGAAGTAAAACCGCTGGGTACCGAAGGAGGCGCCGGTAATTTAGTTATCTGTGAAGTATTGAGAATGCATATTGATGATTCGTTGCTCGATACCAATAAGAAAATGGATCAGCGAAAAATACATCATGTAGCCAGGCTTGGCGGAGATTGGTATTGCAAAGTGGATGAGACGAATCTTTTTCATGTTCAAAAACCAAATATGGAACTTGGTATTGGTGTGGATGCATTGCCTTTAGCCATCCGCAACAGTACGACCCTTACAGGCAATAACCTTGGACAATTAGCAAATGTGCAGGAGGTCCCGTTGATCGATCCTGCTTTTGATGATGCCCGGTTGAAAGACATCATTCAATACTACAGCATTAATCCCGATGAAATGGAAAAAGAGCTGCATGCTTATGCAAAAAAATTATTGGATGAAGGTAAAGTAAAGGAAGCCTGGCAGGTATTGCTGGCGGTTTCCTGACCCATTTTTTTTCCAGTAATATTTTTTTATCTTTAATAAGCACTTAAAGCATTATTGTATGCTTAAAATAAGAAAATCCTATATCCTGCTTGCGGCTTTCATCGCCTTCAACCTCTATTCCTGTGTGCCGCAGCAAAAAGCGATCTCTCACAAACAACAACTGGCTGTACTGGACAGTCAACTGGCACAGCACAGTAAAAAACTGAAAGAGCTGGATGCAAGACGGCAAACCAAACAGGACCAGAATGAAATAGATGATACGGCCAGTACCCGCATCAAAAAATACATCGGCATCACCACGACTGAAATCGACAAACTCGTCACACAGAATTCCATTCTCATCGGTGATATTGAAATAGACAGGAACGATTGGAACCAGCTAAAAAAAGCATTGGTATTGTCAGGGGTCACTTCAAAAATGATCAATGACAAAGTAAATTTCATCAACGACCTCATCAACAGGAATATGGTAGTGAAACTGGACCAGGATGTTCTGTTTCAACCCGGCAAGTACACGGTAGAAGCAAAAGTGGGAGATGCTATCGGTAAATTTTTTGAACCGGCTGCCAAAGAAATCGACCTGTTCACACAAAAATACCCTGACTTCCCGCTTTCATTGGTCATCACCGCTAAAGGATATGCCGATGGGACTTCGATCATGGAAGGAACTCAACTTTATAAAGAGTTGTCGGATGGCCTTAAACTAAGTGGTAAACCTCCTGACAATAAAGATCTGAATAAAGAGTTGTCCAGCAGAAGGGCCGAAGCGGTTATATTACTTTTTAAGAAGTACACGTATGGAAGATCCACCATGGGCGGCAGTGTAAAAAATATTCTTTTCCTTACGGAAGGAAAAGGAGATCTTCTCCCCAATCCAAAGATCACTGATTACAGTATTGACGATGCAAGAAGAAGAGTGGTGTTGTTATTCTGGAGTGTTTTTCCTGAATGATCATTTAAAAGCCCCGAACACTTTCTTTAAGATATCTGTTGTTCGTGCAACAGGGTTTGCCCGGATATTGGCTTCTTCTTTTGCCACCTGGTCAAACAAAGCATCAACAGCTTTACCGACGACATAAGAAGTAAGGTCGGGATTAATTTTTTTAAACGTAGTAGGCAGGCTGTTGTAAGAGTTGATGATGTTTGAATAATATTTTGTAGCATTCACTTTGTCAAGCGACGATCTTACTGAAGGAGCAAAAGCTTCGATCAGTTTTAGTTTTGTCTTTTCTCTAAAATAATTTGTTGCGGCGTCCTTTGAACCTTTAATGATGTCAAAAGCATCGGCAAGTGTCATTTGCCTGATCGCATCCATAAAAATGGGTTTGGCATACCCGACCGCATCTTCAGCGCCGCGATTGATGGAAAGAATGGCTTTATCTACTTCGGCACCCATACCGATACTACGCAAGGTCTTTTCCACTTTTTTGGCATCGGGCGGCAACAGCATTTTGTAAAACTCGCTGCCAAAAAAACCATCTGTTTTATTGAGATTCAAAACCGCATTGGTAACTCCCTGTGATAAGGCTTCTTTAATTCCCTGCCCGGCTTCATTTTCAGTGATACCATTTTTCGTCTTATTCCCTGACAATATATTGGGTAAAGTGATCTGCGAAAATGAGGTAGCCGGTATAAGAAGCAGGCAGCATACAACTGCGGCAAAAAATGTTTTCATAATGTCGTTTTTTAACAGGAATGCAAGATAGCAGCAATTGATTTGCTCCAATAGCTATCCCGGGATATTTGACGATATTTTAAGGATTGAGTTGCACGAAACGCCGTATTTATCCGATACTGGATATTTTTCGATCACAATTTCAGGCTTTCCATACGGTTTACAATTTTTTCCCGGATGATCCGGAAAAAACGGGCTCTTTCTTTTTCGCTTACTTCGCTGATCAGGGTGGAGCGTTTCATTTGATTTTCCAGGTGTTTATACATATTATTATTGAACGCTTCATCTTTTGTAAACATGAAATTGATCGTGGTGTGAGCTACATATGCAATTTTTTCGCCGTCCAGTTCAACCAGCATATTATTATCACCCAATAACACTTCGTTGAAAAACATTTTAAGTTCCCCGATCTTTTTTTGTTCCGGATCGCCATAATTGAATTTGTATCCCAGTGTAGCTTGTTTTTCCAGGTGTCCCCATAATTTTTCCATGGCTTCATACAGCCTGTAAATATCTTCATCAGAAGCAAATATCTGGCTGTCCCGGTAAAATTCTATCTGCCTGAAAAAAATATTCATGCTTTCCAGGTTCCATATTTCTACGCTGGGTGTCCTGTTATACAGACCCAATAATTTTTTTCCGAGGGCAAATAATGTGTCCGGGTAGTCATTAAAATGAAATTTTTTATGTTCAAATTCCTGGAACTGGAAATAGGTCCTGTGCCATAAGAACCATTTAAAGGCAGCTATTTCCCGGATATGAAAGTGATGAAAGATGGGCAGATCCTTGCAGCTGTAATAAAAGGTCTTTTCTTTAAAACTATTTATGTACACCATGTTCTGGATCATGCTGCCGATATAATCATCAAACCTGAATGTCTTTTTATCCAGGTATTGGCCATAAAAAATGATGCCCCCGGCCTGTATCTCCATTAATTGATCTAATGAAACTTTATAATGCACACAAAGGGTTTGCAACTCGTCTATCGATAGCGTTTTCTCTCCCCGTATGCGCCGGTAAGCGCTGTCGGTGCTGATGTTCAGCAAACCGGCAATTTCTTCCGCAGCCGTACTGTCTTCGGCCATCTTGCTTTTCAGCAGTGTAAAAAGTTTTTGTTGTAATTCCCCCGTTGTCATACTATATATTTTGTTTACGATCCCTGACCTTGGCTAAAAGAATATTAAAAAAAACATTGCGTTGCCGTTCACTGCTATGACTGATCTGTGTCGATCGGCGGATGAGGTTCTCAAAATCATGATACAATTCGTTACAAAATTTTTCATCCCGGGTTTCCAGGTAATTTAAATGCCCATAATTGATAAAAGCAGTTTTTATGGAGTTGGCCATGGCCATCACCGTATTGTCACCCAATACGACCCGGTTGAAAAAGAATTTTAAATTTTGTTTGCGCCCGGACCGGTCTTCCTCAGGCATAAACTTAAAGCCATGTTCCGCCTGGTCTTTTATATGATGGATAGATGATTCCAGTGCATCATAGACCAATTTTAGATCCGCATCAGATTTGAAATGACCTGAATCCTTCGAAAACTCGATCTGGGAGATCGTACTGTTGATGCTTTCTGTATTCCACATTTCTGTGGATGGAATTGTGCAATAGATCCGGATAATGTCTGTACTCAATTTTTCAATATCAGCCGGCAACAGGTCGAAGTCAAATGCCAGTTTTTCAAAATCCGGGTGCGCCAGGTGTGTTTTCATCCAAAAAAAATACCGGAACGCAATTAATGGTTTGAAATAGAAATTATGAAAGATCGGGATGTCTTTGGACATATATATGATCTCCTTCTGCTGAAACCCCGTTAATGCAGACAACTGATGTTGTAAAGCCTGGAGGTATTGGCGGTACGTAAAATCCTGGTTCCTGATCCGGACATTTCGCAGAAGAACATCATCCGGTTTTAATGCCATTAACTGGTCCAGTGATAAATTGAAATGTTTGCATAACAAGGCGGCTTCTTCCAGCACCAATGGAGTTTCTCCCCTGATCCGCCGGTAAGCACTATCGCTGCTCACATGCAGGATATCTGACACGGCATCGGCCAGTGAAACGGGCTGTGGCAGCATTTCTTTAATTCGCAGGAATAAATGGTCCTGTACTGTTTGGGTGGTTGTCATTGGTGGTTTAGTTCCCGGCTAAAAAGGCAAAAGTTACCTGATTTTCTGCAAAAAAAATCAATCCTTACCCCGGTTTTTAGTAATTATTGCAACTGCTGGAAATGCTAAGGCAAAATTCAGTTATCAAACGGCAGGTTTGGAAAGTAGGTTTGGTTTTTCAATTCATCACCATCATAAAATTAAGAACCATGAAACCGAGACTAACAAATGTTGCAAGTTTTTGCCTTATCCTTTTTCTTTTCAATTGCTTTTTTACTGCAAAAGCACAAACCAGTGAAACCCGTTTAACCAAGTTCTATCTCCAGGGAGCCGCCGGGGCCAGTACTAGATCGGGTAGTAATACCGAATTGAGTTTGCAAGGAGTGGTGAATAAAAAATGGAGTTTCACTTTATCGTACCATGATCTGACCATGCAGCCCAAAAACCTGCCTTCAGATTACCAGGCTGAAACAGGTGTTGTTTTATTTTTCCCGTATACTGACTATGCAGAAGTAAACATGAAGTTGTTTAGTGTTACTGCGGGCAAATTTATCCCGCTGGCAAGAAATAGTTGGGTTACCACTGAAGCCGGGTTCTCCATTGTAAACGGGGAAAAAGCAAGCTTTCAAAAAACTACCAGCCAGGATGTTGGTTTTTTATTCTTCTGGGGCACTACTTCCAATTATAAAACCACTATTGAAAAGAAGACTGCTGTTGGAGGCATGCTCCGGGCTGATTTTAACTGGGCATTTTGTCGCTTTATGGGTATGGGCGCTGGTGTTTTTGCCAACTTTAATTCCATTCAGTCACCATTGGGTTTTAATCTGAAGTTAACTGTTGGTGCCATGGGACGCCAAAAAAAATTGAAACGGGGAAAATGATCTTTAAAATACTGACAGCTCTTTTTTTATAGTCAAATACATATCTCTTAATAATTAAAAACTTCTTGTATGAAAAAGTATTTCTTTCTATTCGTCTTATGTCTTGCCGCTTTATTTGTTGGTTTAATATATAGCTGCAAAAAAGATCCTTCTATTTCTACTCCCAGTCCAAACAGTGATTGTCCCTCTGACTACGGCCCTCCAACTGATCTCGGCATCAGGGCATCCTTTACAGAAGAATTTGACAGTGTTTATAAACTTTCAACAAAGGGATGGGTATTAAAGAGTAACTCTAGTAATGGTGCCGCCGCCTGGACCCAGGGACAATTTGGAGCTGATAAAGGAGGTGTTTGGCATGGATTTACTCCTTATTCCTATACAAACTGGAAGGATGAATATGCATTTTCCTATGCAACATCCACTTCTGCTATTACGATCAGCAGTTGGCTCATCACACCCGTTTTATCTGTAAAAAATGGCGATAAGATCTCTTTTTACACCCGCTCTGACACCACCGGCAATTGTATAGAACGTATGCAAGTGCTGATGAATAGATCATCTTCAGAAAATACAGGTAACCTGGCCAGTTCGACCTGCAGCTTTTCCACTGTTCTGATGGATATTAATGCCGGGCAGAGCGTTAATGGTTATCCTGCTACCTGGACAAAATACGAATACACTTTCTCAGGGATAACAGGCAGAATAGATACCCGGGTTGCATTCAGACACTATGTTACTACTACAACAAATGCAAAAGGTATCGGGATCGACCTGTTCAAATTTGAGGTCAACTAAAACACTATTGTCCATTCCATAACTATTTGCCGGTATGAAAGCATTCATATTAATACTACTTGTCTCCTATAGTTTTTATTCATGTATCAGCCATGCAAGAAAGCAGGAATCAATTCCTGCTGTACCTGCCGGTTATGTTGATCCATCTACATTGATCCATGAAGGACAGGCCTTATTAAAAGAAGGAGACCTGGTGGTCCGGCTTAACCAGGACCCGGCCAGCCAGTTCATTAAAAACTTTAACCGCCAGGATAAAAAGTACTCGCATGCGGGTATTGTGCTGTTCGAAAACGGGTATCCTTTCATATATCATATTGTAAATGGTGAAGAGAACCCCGATGAAAAATTGAGAAAAGATTCTTTAAGCTGGTTTTGCAATCCAAGGAAGAACCTTGCCTATGGGATCTACCGTTACGAATTGGGTAAAGGTGAAATTAAAAGATTAAAAGCTCTTATTCATAAATGGCATGCAAAGGGAGTGCAATTTGATCACGGGTTTGATCTTAAAACGGATGACAAGATGTATTGCTCCGAAATGGTCCGTAAAGCGCTGGAAACAGTTACCGATAAAAGAATATCGATTGAAACAACTGACCTGAGCATCACAGAAGCAGGAGTCTTCTCGGCTTACATGCATCTTCCGCTTACTTATACAAGCAAACTCAAAATTGTATCCATTGATAACTTATACAAAACCATGTCGTGCAAGCTGATCAAAGAATATAACTATAAAATACAGAGATAAGTTACAATGCGCCGGCTGAACAAAAGGCCTGGTCGCTCTTTAATAAATATCTATTCGCTAAATCTTCTTGTTATGAAAAAAATCATCCTTTTCATCTTGTTGCTGACCCTGTCAGCTACATCATTCAGCCAGCAAACCAAATCTTCTCCAACATTAACCAGGCAAGACTATCTGAAAAAAAGCAGTAGCCAAAAATTTGTTGCATGGACCCTTTTGGGAGGAGCTGTGATTGCTTTATCCTTAGCAGCTATGGATGCTGATGTTTGCATGGGCCCCGGGTGTACAAAGAATTCTTTCCCGTCTGCCGCTGTTGGAATAGGGGCTGTATGCGTCGCTGGTTCCATCCCTTTTTTCATTGCTTCGGCAAAGAATAAACGAAGGGCTATGTCAGTGTCATTTAAAAATGAAACAATACCATCCCGATTGCTATCGGGACAAAAAAGCAGTTACATGAACATATCAGTTCCATCATTAACATTAAAAATCAATTTATGAATAAGATCATCCTTTTCATCTTGTTGCTGACAATGTCAGCTACATTATTCAGCCAGCAAACCAATACATTGCCGGCATTAACCAAACAAGATTACCTGCGAAAGAGCAAAAATCAGAAAACGGCAGCCTGGATACTGGTAGCCGGGGGCGCAGCCATGATCGTAACTGGTGGTGTTGTATGGTCAAATGAGATAAACAAAAAAGCCGAAACTGATCCTTTTGGAGCTTGGGCCGATATGTACACTACTACATCAGGGGATTGGATAGCTGTTGCCGGAGTCGTTGCAGCAGCCGGAAGTATCCCTTTGTTTATAGCCGCCTCTAAAAACAAAAGAAAGGCTATGTCATTATCATTTAAAAAAGAAACGGTACCATCCCGATTGCTATCGGGACAAAAGGGCAGTTTCGTCAACCAGTCGATCCCTTCATTATCATTAAAAATCAATTTATGAAAAAAAAATTTTTTTTCACAATGTTGTTGATCTTCTCCGCATCTTCTTTCAGTCAACAAACCAATTCTCAACCGACTTTAAATAAACAAGATTATTTGAAAAAAAGTAAAAATCAGAAAACTATAGCCTGGGTTTTGTTGGGTGGTGGAGTGGCCCTTGGGACGGGGGCTATTATCTGGGGGACTTCTAATATTTTCTCTACTTCTTCCGGGCCGGATATTTTACTTGTGACCGGTGGCGCATGCATGCTGGGAAGCATTCCATTATTCATTGCTTCTTCCAGGAACAAAAAGAAAGGCTTGAGCTTATCTTTTAAAAATGAAATGATACAGAAGTTGCAACGTGACAGTTTCGTAAACCTATCGATTCCCTCCTTATCATTAAAAATCAATCTATGAAAAAATTAGTTCTCGTATTTGTGATTTTGCTGCCCGTGTTATTACTTGCCCAACAGCGGCCAGGGAAATATTTGTTTTACATCCAGGGTGGATATATGAGTTCTGGTTATATAAAAGAGTCCCGGCAAAAAGAGATTGTTTCAGAAAAGGAGACACAGCATCATAAGTGTATCATATTTAGTGCAGGTTTTATGATAAATCTTTCTGAAAAATGGCGAATAGGTCCTGCATTTACTTATGACCACTTTGGTACAAAACACCGGTCTGTAGAATACAGCAACTTAAGCTATATGTTGCGCTGCGACAAAATATGGAAGGCAACCAAAAAATATTCGTTTTATTCCGGGCTTTCTTTGGGAGCCAGAAAGATCAGGCGATTTGAGGATGAAACAGAAACGGAAAGTCATGTAAGTATGGCTTACCAGGTTTATCTGCTGGGCGCCGATCTTAAAATAGATAGATTTTTAATTGATGTAAATGTTGGGTATGGTGTTGCCGGCATTTTGAATGTTGGATTAAAATACCGGTTTTAATCAAATAGCTATCATACAAGAAGCGCTGGCAAAAAAGCAGAAAAAAGAGCTGCCTTGAGCCGGCGATGATACCTCAAGCCCCTGGCATTCAGTGTAATGCCGGGGCTTTTTTATTTGGCCTTCAATGTGTATCCATTATCTTTGCCTGCCGGGTAAAAAAGACCGGCTAAAATTTCTAAAAGTCATTATTTTTAATCTACTTTTCAGAAGAATTGATTCAAGCCTATCTTGGTGCCGTAAAAGGAAACTCCCCGAAAGCATCACAAATAGGAAACTAAAAACTACTGTTTATGAAAAAGACGATTTTTATTTTAACTGTATTTATTTTATGCCTGAACATTGCGGCTCTCTCGCAAAAAGCAAGAGTGGGAGTTACCGGTGGGATAGCATTTGCCAATATCAGCAGAACAATCGGCGGGGCAGACAAGGACGGTGAATACAGGATCGGCGTTACCGGCGGAATGCAACTGGAAGTGCCGTTGTGTAAGAAAGGCAATTTCTCCTTCCAGCCGGACATGCATTATATTCAAAAAGGAGCAGCGGAAGTACCTAATACCCCTACACTTAATAAAGTCTATACAGCACTTCGTTACGCAGAATTATTTCCGAATCTTGTATATAATTTCAAAGCTGGTAAAGGAGGAGTTTTTTACCTGGGCGCAGGTCCATATATAGCCTTACCACTTCAGTCTAAAAAAGTCACTCATTCTCCCGGTGCCGATAAAGTTGAAACCGATATTTCGTTTGGCAATGCCGTTGCAAACGATATGAGAGGCGTTGATTTTGGTGGTAATGTTTTAATGGGGTTCAGGATGGGCAATGGTATATTTGTTGCAGCCAACTATATACAGGGTGGAAGAAATCTTGTTCCTTCAGAAGTTTCAGACCTTCCGGCCTCTGCTAATGATAAAGTAAAAAACATTGCTTTTGCTCTTCGGATAGGTTATTTATTTAATAATAACCAGAAAGAAAAAAAATAAAATCATTCTTACTATCTTATTTCTTCAAAGCCCCGGCAGTCGCCGGGGCTTTCTGTTTGTGTGCTTAACTGTAACCAGTACCTTTGCCTGCCCGGCTACGGATAAATAATATCGAAAGGCGGTCCTTCAAATCACTTTTATTATTCATGAATACACCACACCTGTCAGAGCAAGAACAATTGCGCCGTGAAAAACTGGCCGAACTGATCATGATGGGCATTGAGCCTTACCCTGCCCCGCTGTATCCTATCAACAGCAGTTCTGTTTATATTAAGGAGAATTACAAGGAAGAAACTAAAGAGCAGTTTGCTGATCTCTGCCTGGCCGGACGCATCATGAGTGTAAGAGATATGGGTAAGGCTAATTTTGCCGTGATACAGGATGCACATGGTAAAATACAATTATATATCCGCCGTGAAGATATTTGCCCCGGCGAAGACAAAACACTTTATGATATTGTCTGGAAAAAATTGATCGATATCGGTGATATCATCGGCATAAGAGGTTATGCTTTCATTACCAAAACAGGTGAAACTTCGGTTCATGTAAAAGAACTGACCCTGTTAAGTAAATCACTTCGCCCTTTACCTGTTGTAAAGGAAGCAGAAGGGCAAACCTTTGATGCCGTTACTGATCCTGAATTCAAATACCGGCAGCGGTATGCTGACCTTATTATTAACCCGGCAGTAAAAGAAACTTTTATCAAGCGGACGAAACTGATCAGTTCTATCCGTGAGTTTTTAGATAAACATGGCGCCCTCGAAGTGGACACACCTGTTCTGCAAAGTATTCCCGGTGGCGCAGCGGCAAGGCCTTTTGTTACCCATCATAATGCATTGGATATGCCTTTGTACCTGCGGATAGCCAATGAACTTTATTTAAAACGTTTGATCGTTGGCGGATTTGATTGGGTGTATGAGTTCAGCCGCAATTTTCGGAATGAAGGTATGGACCGTACCCATAACCCCGAGTTTACCATCCTTGAATTTTATACAGCCTACAAAGATTATTTCTGGATGATGGAAACTACGGAGCAGTTATTGGAAAAAGCGGCGCTGGATGTTTGCGGAACAACCGATGTACCGGTTGGAGATAAAGTTATTTCTTTCAAAGCTCCTTTTAAACGCATCAGCATTTATGATGCTATAGCTGAACATACAGGAACTGATGTAAGCCAGATGAAAGAAGAACAACTCCGTTCTATCTGTAAGCAATTACATATTCATGCTGATAATACGATGGGTAAAGGCAAATTGATCGATGCTATCTTTTCCGAAAAATGTGAAAAGAACTATGTGCAACCCACTTTCATCATTGACTATCCCGTTGAAATGAGTCCGCTTACAAAAAAACACAGGGAGAAAAGAGGGCTTGTCGAAAGATTTGAATTAATGATCAACGGGAAAGAAATTGCCAATGCCTACAGCGAACTGAATGACCCAATAGATCAGCGGGAACGTTTTGAAGAACAGGCCAAACTGATGGAGCGTGGCGATCATGAAGCCATGTTCATTGATTATGATTTTCTCCGGGCATTGGAATATGGTATGCCACCTGCTTCCGGCATTGGTATTGGTATTGACCGGCTTTGTATGTTGCTAACGAACCAGGTTTCTATACAGGATGTGCTGTTGTTTCCGCAGATGAGGCAGGAGAACAGGAATGAAAGTAATGAAGAATAATAGTGGCCTTCTCAAATTATTTATTACCTCTTGTTTAACAGTTTCTTTATTCTTTCTTAACAGGAAGCTTTGTTCCTTTATGCAAAACCATCCAACATGCAAAAGAAATTTTTTCTCTTTTTGACGGGCTGCCTGTGTAGTTTTCTGGGTTTTACCCAAATAAATAAAGGGACAATCGCTCCACATTTTGATATTGGAAATCTGAGATCAATTGGGTTGACCAATAATACATCAACGAAGAATACTTTCATCGCATTTAATCCGGGGGTGGGATATTTCATTAAAAATAATTGGGAAGTAGGTATTGATCTTCGTTACTCTAACTTTCATTATTTAGATAAACCAACAATGAATAGTGGATATAATGGTTACACGCTGGGGGTAAAAGGATATACCAATTATTACTTTTTAAAGAAAAAACTGCAACCTTACCTGACTTTTCAAATGGGATATGATTATCGTAAAGGAGACAATACTTTTTCGGGAATAAAAACCAATTATACTACCAATGTATTTTACACAGCGATAGGTGGTGGATTAAACTGGAGAGTTACTTCAAGGCTTTCATTTTTCACGGAAGCCACTTTCTTTAATGAATCTCCTTTTAACCGTTATTCCAACCATAACCGGTTAAATTTGACGATTGGCGCCCGGCTCTTTTTCAATAGAAAGAAAAACTAGTAGTCATCATACAAACAGATCAGTATATAACTGTGCCCCAGGAATCACGGAATATTTTTCCAGGTCAGTAATTCCTTCTTTGGCCAGCACCTGTTCATCAATAAATAAATTGCCGGTGCATTCTCCTGAAGGTTTACTCAAAATATAATATGCCGCATCTGCGAGTATATCCACCGTACGACTCATGTTGGCAAGCATTTGTCCTCCCAGTAAATTTCTTACAGCTGCCGTATCGATCGTTGTTCTTGGCCAGAGTGAATTGGCGGCAATCCGGTCTTTCTTTAATTCCCTGGCCCAGCCGATCGTCATCATGCTCATATTATATTTGGTAAGAGTATAAGCCAGGTGCTTCTCAAACCATTTGGGGTCTAGATTTATCGGTGGAGATAATGTAAGGATATGCGGGTTGGTTGATTTTTTTAAATGAGGAATGCAGGCTTTGGTTACAAAAAAAGTTCCCCGCACGTTGATGTCATGCATCAGGTCAAAACGTTTGGGTTCGGTTTGTTCCGTTGCCGTTAAAGAAATAGCAGAAGCGTTGTTAATTAAAATATCGATCCCTCCGAATTTTTCTACGGCTTTGTCCACCACGTTTTGTACCTGGTCTTCAAACCGGATATCACATTGCACGGCCAGCGCCTTTCCGCCGGCTGCTTCCATTTCAGCAGCAGCAGAAAAGATAGTGCCGCCCAGTTTCGCATTCTCTTCCACACTCTTTGCAGCGATAACAATATTGGCTCCTTCTTTTGCCAAACGAAGGCCAATGGCTTTACCGATGCCACGGGTGCCGCCGGTAATGAGTACAGTTTTGTTGTTGAATGACATGTGCTGGTTATTGGTTTCTTGTTATTGATTATTGAATACCGGACCGTTTTCTAAAATTCGGGCAGTACTGGTTTGGTCTGAACAATCTCTTCTATCTGTTGCATTATCTCCGTATCCAGTTTTTCAACAGCCTGTGATGATTTAAGATTTTCCAGCAATTGTTCTTTGCTGGTAGCACCGAGGATGGCTGTTGTTACATTCGGATTTTTAATACACCATGCAATACTAAGCGCAGCCATAGAAATGTTTAAACTCTTTGCAAGATCATTCAACGCTGTTGCTTTTTCTATAAAATGCTCTTTCATCCAACGATCCTTCAACCAGTCAAAACCCTGTAAAGCAAAGCGGCTGTCTTCAGGAATACCATTATTGTATTTACCACTCAATAACCCACTGGCCAACGGGCTCCATATTGTTGTGCCCATGCCAACGGTATTAAATATCATCAGGAATTCATTTTCCATTTTGTTCCGTTCAAATAAATTGTATTGCGGCTGTTCCATGGAAGGGCCGATCAATCCATACTGCTGTGCAACCCTGTGTGCTTCCATGATCTCCACGCCACTCCATTCGCTGGTACCCCAGTATAAAATCTTTCCCTGCTGAATAAGATTATGCATCGTCCATACCGTTTCTTCGATGGGTGTGCCTTTATCAGGCCGGTGGCAGAAAAACAGATCAAGATAGTCGACTTGTAATCTTTGCAATGCTTCATGACAGGCTTCCATTACATGCTTTCTGCTCAATCCCGATTGATTGGGTTTATTTTCCTTTCCACGCCATCCCCAAAACACTTTTGATGAAACCGTGTATGATGTCCTGTCCCAGTTTTTCTTTTTCAAAACACGGCCCATCATTTTTTCGCTTTCACCCAATGCATAGACTTCGGCATTGTCAAAAAAATTGACGCCATTATCATACGCAATGCCCATCAACTCATCAGCAGTGTTGTCATCGATCTGTTTATGAAAACTTACCCAGCTGCCAAATGAAAGGACACTCAGTTGAAGCCCGGTCTTTCCCATGCGACGGTATTCCATAGATCAGTTTGTAATTTATAGTTTGTAGTTGGAGTTTTTTTAACTCCGGGAATCCTAAAGATACTAAGAGAAGAGTAAGATTAAATGTATAAAGTGTCAGACGCTCTTCGGGACGTTAAATGCTATTTATTTCGAGATAAGTGTCAGACGCTCTTCGAGACGTCAGACACTATTTATTTCGGGAATCCATTTTGAGAGGTCTGCATCGTTCCGGTTGGTTCATTAAAAATAATACTATTGAGGTCCTGTGTGGCTACCAACCCTTTGCCGCCATGAATAACTTTTCCTATACCCGTGTAAACAGCATATTTGTCTGTGTAAAACAATTTTGTATTCTGGTCCCACCAAAGATCGGGGCTCCTGAGCGTATCTCCTTTTACGGTGATCACTGTTACGCTGTCCCTTAGATAAACCTTACCCAGGTTTTCAAAATATTTGCCATACCGGCTGTCGAGCCTGGTTTCGATATTGGCGCTGTCATCATAAAAATCAACATGGAGTGTATTGGGAAACTCAACATACAATGTGTCGGAAGTTACCCGCAGCATCAGCGGTGCTTTTAGTTTTGCTTTCATTTTACCATCCTGGCTCAGGTAACCCTCAATTTTGATGGCTTCTTCTTTCATCACTTTTTTTTCAGTAAGATCATTTATTTGTTTTACATCATTTTCACAACCGCTGAACAGAAAAGCTGCGAGCCACAAGCTAAGAACCATCCACGAGACCCTGTGGGCGTGACTTAAAAAATAGTGTACAAGATTTTTATAGTAATCTGCCGCAGTATTTGAAGACTTTTTTTTCATGCAGACTCTTTGTAAACCCCTCCTTCGGAGGTTCCCTGAAAGGGAACGAACGTAGTTCAGGGGAGGCTTAATCATACTTATGTTTTCCAAACCACAGGTCGCTGAGTGAAAAACCAAGAGAGAACCTGAACATGTTTTCTCTAAGCAGATTTTTAGTGCTTCCCCGTTTGCTGTATTCAACTGACAGATTGATCAACGTAAATTGGTTTGGGGCCTGCCTGCTGATCGGAATCGGCAACCCCATGCCAAATGATGCGCCGAAGCGGGATAAGCTTTGTCCTACTTTAATATAATCCGGTCCCACGAAAAATCCGGCGCGGTAAGATACATTGCTGAAATAATTTCTTTTGGGAACAGGATTAAGCTGACCGCCGACCCGTATTTCCCATTTATTTTTTACAGAATCAACCTGTCCATAAAAACGGTAGCTGTTCCAGTTTTGCATATTGAAATCCATACCGATCATCCATCCTGCTTTCTTATTATCTTTTTCAAGAATGATCGGTTTTTGCGCTACAAACCCAATCGTAAAGGAAGCAGGAAGATTGACCTTTCCTTTTACATCACGCATATCTGATATACTATCGAGTCTTACTTCACCCAAATTATCGTCAAACACAAATGTTTCTCTTAGTATTTCCTGCGATGCATTTACTTTCTGTCCCAGGTTACCGAAGGCGCCGAGGGTCAACGAAATTCTTTTGCTGGTATTTAGCGGCAATTTGTACTGAACACCTGCATTAAGGTATAAGCCGCTGAAATTTGTATTGGTCTCATAATTTGCCTGGTAATAATCCACCGAATCATTAATGAGGCTTCTTTTGGTGCTGTAATCTTTTTTGCCAAACAGGAATCCCACATTAAAACCAACACTTAATTTTTCTTCCATTCCTTTTGCATTCATCTTTGAAAATAAACTAAAGCCGGTGCCAAGAGATGCTAAATAAGTTCCCCCGTCTCCTTCATACCTGGTAATGGCACTGTCGATAGGAAGACCAGTCAGGGGATCGATCAATCTTTCATTGTGGGATATTTTATAACTGATCCTTGAAATAGGACGTATCCCAAAACTTAAACCCCAGTTTTTCTTTAATGGCAGTCCTATCTGCAGATAGGAGAACAACGCATTACCGGCAACGAATTTTCTTGGCGACGAAGATTCCCTTAGTGTGCGGCTTTCGAAATCCACCCCGATATCAAGCACTACTCTGCCCGAAGTCATTTTCTTTGTTTTTGGCTGAAAGAAGCTTTGAAAAGAAGAATAGGATGCCGGGTTATTAAAATTAATTGCAACGAAGTCGGTATATCCGGCTGATATGCCACCCATACTCCTGCCAATAATATTAGAAGGCGGAACAAGGTCGCCGATCCCATAGCGGGAATAAGGTGAATTATCCTGCGAAAAAACAGGAGTTAGGGCAGAAAAAAATAGAACCACGATCGCCAGGAAAAAGCAGTGTAACGTCTTGATTATCTTAGGGGTTATTAACTTCGCTAATTGCATAAAGACCTTTAAATATTAAATCAGGGTCTGCAAATATCTTGCTTTTAAGGTGTGACGCCAAATAGACTATATCGCCCCCGGTTAACAGGACGTTAAAGTTCCTGAACCTTTCGCGGTAGTCATGAATGAATCCATCAATTTCTTTAGCCATTCCGAGTATAACGCCGCTGAGAATATTCGTATCGGTGTCGTAGCCTATGAGGGCAACATTGGAGTCGGCTTCGACAAGCGGAAGTTTTGCCGTGTAATGATTCAATGCTTTCAACCGCATTTCAAGCCCGGGAGAAATAGCTCCGCCAACAAACTCATGATATTTATTAATGAAGTTGTAAGTAATACATGTGCCAAGACCAATAACAAAATTATTTTTATGGGGATAGTAATGAATAGCAGCAGCAGTTAAAGCCAGCCTGTCGGCGCCGATCGTTTCGGGTTTGCCAACCGGTGTGGTAAATAAAACTTTAGTCCGATGACTCAGCTTATGGAATTTTGTATTCAGGGTAAGTAATTCTTCAATAGCCGGGTTATGGTCTATTACTGATGAGAGAATAGATTTTGCTGGTTGAAATTTCCGGATCAGCGATTGGATAGTTTCAACGGCATCATCCGGCAATACAATTCCTTCTTTCATTTCGTCATCATGAAAGACAGCTACTTTTTTTCGGGTGTTGCCAAAATCAAAACAGAGAGTTACTGACATGATTATTTTTTATTAGAATTATTTATCCAGGTCAAAGCCACTCAAATTCTTAAAATGCCCGTTCCCTTTTATTTTTTCTTTCAGTTGTTCCATGCCGGCCAGCATCGGTATCACTTTGGCTAAATGCCGTTTCAGGTATTCCTGTCTTTGTCTTTCATCAAACAAGCCAAGCAGTTCATATTCTTCTTCCGGCGACAAGCCGATATGATGCGCCACATCGTAACAAATGATATCTGCATCTTCCTTTTTAAAATCCTTTTTCACTTTTAACAACTGGTGAAGGTCGCGGATACTTTTCAGGATCTTTTGCATCAGCCCGGCGATCCCTTTTTCAAGGTTGTCCGGATAATTTACGATCGCTCCGCTATAAAGTTTATCAGGCACCTCTTGTATAACTTCCAATATGCGAAAGATCATTACTCCTTTTGTTTTTATATCCATTTCTCCATTATCATGCAGTTTCGACAGTTCTATTATCTCAACCATCGAACCAAGTTCCTGCATTTTTTTATTAATAACCGCCGGTATGCCAAATGGTTTTTTCGAAGCATGACATTCACTTATAAGCTGTTTATAACGCGGTTCAAAAATATGCAGGTTCAATTCCTCGCCGGGATACACCACAATATCAAGGGGGAATATGGGAATGAAATTGGTCATAAGTCAATTAACAACAGGCAATTTGCAACAGGCAAATGGAACCTGCAAATTTAAAGTGTCTTTTGCATATTGCTTATTGCCCATTGCCCATTGTCGATTGCCTATTGAGTTCTCTCAGCCTTGCATACTTCAAAAAGGTATAATAAGACGTCATTCTTGCACAAACATACCCGGCATAGCCATCCAGGAAACCCAGTTTTAAAATAAAATAGTGTACAAAACTCAGGCCCGGGGCAATGCGGATCTTGAAAAAGGAAGATCTTTTACCCTGCCGGTAATATTTTTCCGCATTCAGCATGGCATACCTGACCATCTTTGCGGCATAGTCGTTAATATCCTTCATGGTCTGATGTAAAATATACCCATTTAGTTTTTCTACACTCATGCCGGGGGGCATGAGGAGTTCTTCGTGTACAGAAGCATCATTCCATTTTGTTTTTTTCCGATTGAACAAACGGATATGCTTGTCGCCTCCCCACTCGCCGTACTTCAGGTGTTTATTTCCAAGGAAGTTTTTAAACTTTATTTCATAAACATCATTTTCACCGGTCAGGTTCAGTGCCAGCAATGATCGTTTCAGTTCATCGTCAATTGCTTCGTCGGCATCCAGGCTGAGGATCCAGTCGTATTTTGCCAGGGCAATGGCTTTGTTCTTGGTTTGGCCAAATCCTTCCCATGTTCCCTGCTGAAGATGAACATTGAATTTTTTTATTTGTTCAAGGGTATTATCGGTACTTCCGTTATCGTATACAATGATATCATCGCAAAGCCCATCGAGACTTTGTAATGTTTTGTCGATAATATCGGCTTCGTTCTTACAGATTATGACTACTGATAGTTGTTGCATTTCATTACAAAGATTACACCTTTTCGCCGGATACATTTCAGGTTGTCGCTTTAGATTTTTTCTTTGCCAACATGATCAGCAAACGTTTCTGTTTTGACTGATGCGACAACCTGTAATGTCTCCAGCCATTTCCACCAGCATAAAACAACAAAGGAATAAATAAAAACGCCAAACTGGACCTCAAGCCCGATATCAAACAAAAAACTAAAGGCGGCTGTTGTATTCAGCAACCACCACAGTAGCTTGTTGCCTGTTTTTATCCAAAAGGGAATGATCATTACAAAACTGAATAATAGAATTCCAGGCCATCCGCACCCTGCCCCATATATCATCCATTCGCTGCAAGGTTTAATTTTATCTCTTTCCAGCATTTGCGGCAGGTTTTTGTCATACCATTTTTTTGTTTCTGTAATAATATCGCCAAACCCAACACCGGTTGCAGGTTGTTCATTCATTACAGCCCACCCTGCTTTTAATGAAATTATTCTCACTGCATCATTGGCACCGGGCAGGTAATTTGTTTTTTTGAAATATTCAAGATCATACAAAAAATATTTTACCCTGTTATTAAATGTGGGCAGTGTTTTATAAGCGATAACCGGAAGAGCTATTAGAACAATCAGCAGTGCGGTACCGTATTGCCTCCCGATAGCTATCGGGATTGCTTTTTTTATAATAAACCAAATAGCAGCGCCAGCCAGCATGATATAAAATGAGATCAATCCTGTTCTGGCTGCCAATATATGCAGAAAAATGATCAGCCATACAAGTATGAAAGCAAGAGCCCATGCAATGGGTTTGTTTTCTTTTCTTTTTGTTATCCATAACCATCCCGCCAATAATATCGATACACTGATCAACCAGCTGAAACGTACATGATCATTTTCCAGTGGAGTAATAAGCGTTTTGGCCCGCAGGTATCCTTCATTGACAGCCGTCATATCGTTTACATAATGAAACATGCTCCATAAAGAAGCGGCAGTAACAAGGACAATAAAAACAGTCGCCAGCCATTCCCATTGTTTTTTTGTAAAATAAATGGGTCCTGCAAAAGCAAGTGGCAAAAACAATAACGGCAGTTTTATCCGGAGGACCCCCAGCCATTCTTTTTTATCCTCGCTCCAGAGACCGGAGATCAATGGAAGAAAAAAAAGTAGACTCATCCCCCATAAAAGAGGCGAAGCAAAAAATTGACGAATATGTTTTTTAAGATCGGGGTGAATGAATGAAATGGCTGTAAATGCAACGATAGCTGCAGAAAGAACAGCACGGGAAAAAAACAAAGCCGCCATCATTATTATCATCAGTATAAAAATGATGGGGCTTCTTCTTCCGATAGCTATCGGAACATTCTGTAACTTGCCCGTCATACTTTTGTAAACGTACAACATCCCGTTCATTCTATGTGGCAGGAATTATTAAACCAATTACAACAAGGCGATACGAAAGCGCTGGCCCGTTGTATTTCGCTGGTGGAAAATGAACATCCCGGCTATGAGGCCCTGTTACAGTCATTACCATCTTCCCCTGCAAAAATTATTGGTATCACGGGTCCGCCCGGCGCCGGTAAAAGCACATTGGTTGATTCCTTAATTGGTTTATTGGTAAAAGAAGGAAAAAAAGTGGGTGTACTCTGTGTTGATCCTTCTTCTCCTTTTAACCTTGGCGCATTGCTGGGCGACCGGATACGAATGAGCGACTGGTATATTCATCCCAATGTATTTATCCGTTCATTGGCCACCAGAGGTTCCATGGGTGGCCTGCATCCAAAGATCATTGAGATAACTGACCTGATGAAAGTTTTTCAATTTGATCATATCATTATTGAAACAGTTGGCGTAGGGCAAAGTGAAATTGAAATTGCCGGCCTGGCAGATGTGACGGTCGTGGTTGTCGTGCCGGAAGCAGGCGATGAAGTGCAAACGATGAAAGCAGGTTTGATGGAGATCGCCGATGTATTTGTGGTAAACAAAGCCGACCGGCCCGATGCCGATACATTTGTAAAACACCTGCGGCTGATGCTGGCTCCAACATTCAGCACACATTATAATGAAGTGCCGGTGCTGAAAACAACGGCTTCGCAAAAAGAGGGTGTCAGTGAATTGCTGGATATTATCCTTCATCAATTACAAAAAGCACATTTGTCAGATAAAAATTTCTGGCTGCTGGCTGAAAGGGCTTATTACCTGATCGAACAAAAGAGAATGAAAGGTGTTGATAAAGCTTTGCTGAAAAAAGAAATTGAAGCAGCTTTTCAAAAAGGGAATTTTAATCTTTATAAATTTATAGCTGATAAATGAGTATTTCAACACAGAGATACAGAGGAATGGAGTTACACAGAGAACTTTCTCTGTGTAACTCTGTATCTCCGAGCCTCTGTGTTGAAAAAAATAAATAACCTATGGAAGAAACAATACCCAATGAAGGATTGCCCCGTATCTCTGCCTGCGAACCTATTGCCGTAGTAGTGGAGCCGGGTAAAGTATATTCCTGGTGCAGTTGCGGGCTTACGGAAAAAACTCCCTTTTGCGACAGCAACCATAAAAAAATTGAAGGCACCCCGTTTAAAAGTGTAAAGGTTGTGTTTGACAAAGCAGAAGAGATCTGGTTCTGCCAGTGTAAGCAAACGAAAACGCCGCCGTTTTGCGATGAGAGTCATAAACCCCTCAGTAAATAAGCCTGATATTTCGTTAGTATTTTTGCATCAACATAGTTATTAAGGGCTGTGGATTTTACTTATTTCCCGGTAAATTATTTGTAACTAATTTAAAGGGCTGTGATGAGAAAAATTTACCTGTACTCCAATAACTATACTGTTGTTTTGAAAAAAATTTCAGTTGCTTTCTTTTTCATTGCCCTGTTTTCCTTTCCGGTCCTTGCTCAAACCACTAACATCAGCGGCATCGTCAACACGTATCATAAAGTAGTTGAAATAATTCCTGCCAAGGCCTGTGTTCGTGTGGCCGATAAAACCGGGTTAAATGTAAACAGCAGGGTGATGCTGGTACAAATGAAAGGAGCATCCATCAGCACAGCAACTAACTCCACATTCGGAGATACTACTTCATTGAATCAAGCTGGCAATTATGAAATAGGAACTGTTTGTTATATCATCGGTGATTCTGT
Source organism: Chitinophagaceae bacterium (assembly GCA_035318845.1). GTDB lineage: Bacteria > Bacteroidota > Bacteroidia > Chitinophagales > Chitinophagaceae > JJ008. The sequence goes on along the minus strand of DATHDV010000186.1, from coordinate 825 downwards.
ATTTCTATTTCATAATCTTTTAAATACCTACAATTATTCCTCAGGCAAAGTACAACTGGTGCAGTTTGCAGAATATAATTCCGTCAACATAATTGATACTGTAAAAGCAGCTTCCTGGGATAGCGTAGCAAGTACCGGCGGGGTGATTGCGATCTTTGCTACCCTGGATATTACGTTGAATGCACCCATCTATGCCGATTCAAGTGGATACAGCGGAGGTGTTTACATATATCATGATGGTGCTTGCCCGCTTGCAGGTACAGGATATGTATATGATGCTTCTGCAAGCGGTACCAATAATGGTGCTTATAAAGGAGAAGGAGTTGCCAATATTTCATCAACACAGGATGGGGCGAAAGGTGCACCTGCCAATGGAGGTGGTGGTGGTAATAATCATAATAATAGTGGTGGCGGGGGAGCAAATCTCACAGCCGGTGGCCAGGGAGGTGGTAACAGCAGCAATGGCCCCTTCGGTTGTAATACTATCAATAACTGGGGCCGTGGCGGAAAAGCTCTCAGTTCATGGAATGGTACAAAAATATTTATGGGCGGTGGTGGTGGTGCGGGACATGCTAATAATGGTGGTGTTTCGTTCAACTATGGAGGTAACGGAGGTGGCATCATTTTTATCTGGGCAAATAATTTGATCGGCAATAATTATCCGATCAGTGCCAATGGAGGAAATGGAGGTGCATCGCAATCGGATGGTGCCGGTGGTGGCGGGGCTGGCGGTGCTATTATTATGAATGTAACCAGTTACACAGGCAATACTTCTATAAATGTCAAAGGCGGAAACGGTGGTTCATCTGATGATGGCAATGTTAC
>DATHDV010000185.1:0-8697 GCA_035318845.1 Chitinophagaceae bacterium | reverse complement strand
CTGCCGACTTTAATGAATTCAAAGAAGCCATCCGTATGCATCCCAACCCGGGAAGACCATTCCGTTTGATCGGGTTGGTGGCAGATGCACAACATAAGATCGCACGCAGCGGAAACAAGTATGGAAATTTTGTGATCGAAGATTACAGCGGTAAAACAGAGATCATTTTATTCAGCGAAGATTACCAGCGGCTCTCTCCTTTTTTAACGCAGGGCAGTACGGTTTTTATTACCGGTTATTTCAAACAGCGTTATAATAAAGAAGAGTTTGAATTCAAAGTAATGACAGTATCATTGGCTGAGACCATGAAACGGAACATGACCAAACAGGTAACCATCGAGGCGCATCCGCAGGATATCAGCAAGGAAATGGTAAGTTTTGTAGAAAAAAATCTAAGGAATTTCCCGGGCAAATCAACTTTGAAATTTACTTTGACAGAACCCAAGAAAAAGATGAAGATCAGCCTGATTACAATGAATAACGGCTTTGAAATGAACGAAGAAATGATCCATTTCCTGGAAAAAAGCCCTGAACTGGATGTGCAGGTGGTAAGTGTCTGACGTCTCACCAGAGCGTCTGACACTTAATAATAAGTGTCAGACACCCAGTAAAAGCCATTAAACAGAAATTTTTCCACCATGTGTCAGACACATTGACCAGAAGGGCTGACAAGTTTTACACAACTTTGTGTCATAGTCGCATGTTAACTATAACGGACTTAAATTTGCATCCCTATTAAATAATTTATAAACAATCTCCTTCACCCCTTTAGGGGATGGGGGCAAAAATTAAAGAAATGGCAAAAGAATTCAATGATTCAAATTTCAAGGTAGATGTACTTGATTCTGATAAACTGACCGTAGTGGATTTCTGGGCAGAATGGTGTGGGCCCTGTCGTGCTATCGGGCCGGTGATCGAAGAACTGAGTAAAGAATATGCTGGTAAAGTAAATGTGGGTAAAGTAAACGTAGATAATAACCCGCAGGTATCTATGAACTATGGCATCACTTCTATTCCCGCAATCCTGTTCATAAAAGGCGGACAGGTGGTTGATAAATTAGTAGGTGCACAACCCAAAGGAAATTTTGTAAAGAAGATTGAAGCACATATTTAAGCTGCTCCGATTAAAAAAAGATTAACCCTGACTATAACGTCGGGGTTTTTTATTTTACCAGCGACAGTGCTACTATCATCGTCTGTTGCGTCGCACTCTTCAGGGTTCTGTTCGCTACTTAGCAAAGTCAAAAAAGTTTCGTTTAATTTTGTATATACAATTTGAAACAAAAATTCTATTATGCATAAAATTCTCGTTGACACTTGTGTTTGGTTAGACATGGCAAAAGATCCAGAACAGCAAGCTCTTCTAAATGTTATCGAAGAATTGGTAAAGAGAAAGGAACTTACTTTAATTGTACCAAGAGTAGTTGTTCAGGAGTTTGAGCGGAACAAAGAAAAAATTATTAAAGAAAGTAGTCAAAGCTTATCAAGCGTTTTCAAGAGAGTTAAGAACATTGTTGACAAATTTGGCGATCCGAAAAAGAAAAAAGTAGTTCTGGAACAATTAGATAATGTAGACTATAAAATCCCTTCCTTGGGTGAATCCGCAATAACTTCAGTTAAACGAATTGAGAAACTATTGAAAAAAGCGACAATAATTGAAACAACAGACGATATTAAGCTAAAAGCTGCTCAAAGAGCTATTGAAAAAAAAGCACCATTTCATCGTCAAAAAAATAGCATTAATGACGCATTAATAATAGAAATCTACTCAGCTTGTATCCAGAATAATAGCTCTACTGGTATCCGATTCGCATTTGTTACTCACAATAAGAACGATTTTAGTTTACCCAATGGGAATGATAAAATTCCACATCCGGATCTTGCGATGTATTTTTCTAAAATCAAATCTAAATATTATATAAAATTAGCAGAGGCTGTTCATAGAATCAGGCCAGACTTGGTCACAGATATAATGATTGAGGAAGAGTGGTTTGATGAACCGAGAAGTTTAACAGAAATACTTAAAGCGGAAGAAGAATTCTTTGACCGGATTTGGTATGATCGAAAAATTGTACTGCAAGCTCGAATTAAAGAAGGCTTGGAAAAAGAATCACCACCAGATATTAAAAAAGGAATGCTTGCATCAATGAAACGTGTTGAAGCCAAATACGGTGGCAGGGCTGCTATGCGCAAGTATTACAAAGATGATTTTGAATGGGGGATGTTGAATGGCAAGCTTTCTGCTCTTAGGTGGGTTATAGGGGAAGAGTGGGACAATCTCGATACATAAGAATTAAATTGGCTGCCTATAATGGCATTCTTATACTGCTTTTTGTTATTTTGTCATCATTCTTTTCTCATCAACACCACGAATAACAGAAACCATCGAAATCAAAAGAACACTCCGCAAATGCCCAATAACGAACAGAACCCCGAAGAGTGTGACACAACAGGCGATGATAGTAGTAATACAGCAGGCTAAATAATTTTCTCCCTAATGCTGCACATTCACCACTTCCTTCGGGTTATGCTTATGCCTGAAAAATATTCCAAACAACACAGCAACGATCAAAGCATAAATGGCAAAGGTTAGCCAGATACCATGCCATTGCTTATCCCCTCCGACAGTTGTATAATATTTATCGATCAGCCAACCGCTTATTTTACTGCCAAGGAAAGCTCCTACACCGTTTGTCATCATCATAAACACTCCCTGGGCGCTGGAGCGGATAGAAGAATCTGTTGTCGTTTCCACAAACAAAGAACCTGATATATTGAAAAAGTCAAATGCCATTCCATAAATGATACAGGAAAGAATGATCATCCATAATCCATCAGCCGGGTTGCCGTATGCAAATAAACCGAAACGTAATACCCAGGCGAGCATGGAAAACAGCATCACTTTTTTGATACCGAATCGCCGCAGGAAAAAAGGGATGGTAAGGATAAATACCGTTTCTGATATCTGGGAGATCGACATAATGATAGTAGAATTCTTAACCACGAATGATCCCGGCCCGTATTGCGGTATCTTTTTAAAATCATCCAGGAAGGTATCGCCATACATGTTCGTTAGTTGCAGGGCCGCGCCAAGGAACATGGAGAAGATAAAGAACAATGCCATTTTGTATTTAGCGAAGAGTGTAAATGCTTTTAACCCCAATTGTTCAATAACAGATGCGCCTTTGGATATGGCTTTTTGCGGGGGACATTTGGGCAGCGTGAAGGAATAAATACCCAAAAGAATAGCTCCTACTGCACCGATCAGGAACTGGTTTGTATTTGCTTTGCTACCGCTAAGGTTGGTTGTCCACATGGCTGCAATGAAACCAATCGTTCCCCAAACCCTGATGGGAGGAAACACTTTTATAACATCATAATTTTCTCTCTTTAGTATTGTATAAGAAATAGAGTTTGACAAAGAAATAGTTGGCATATAGCAAAGCATAGCGCCGAATATTACATAATACAATGTATCTGCATCATGCACCTGGGTCGCATAAAATAAAAAACCTCCATATAATATATGAAGTACGCCATACAATCTTTCTGCATTGATCCATTTATCTGCAATGATTCCCGTCAACGCAGGCATAATGATGGAAGAAAGGGCAAGGGTGGAGAAGATAGCACCAAATTGTGTCCCTGTACCCATACCATTGGAAAAGAAATAGGTGGCAAAGGTTATCAACCATGCTCCCCATACATAGAATTGTAAAAAGCTTAGAACCGTCAGCCTTATTTTGATATTCATGTAAAATTATTTTGGATAATTAAATACATTCAAAAGGGAAGATAAGGAATTTGTTGAGTTCAACCGCTGAGACGCAAAGGTTGGTAATGTCCGGTTTTCAATATTTCTCGCAGCGTTCGCTGCGAAGCAGCGGCGCAACGTTGCGTTCCGTTGCCTCTTTGCGGGCTCTGCGTGAAATCAAAACCGGACACTACTCAAAGGTTAGAGAATTTCAATAACTTCCCTCTGCGTCTCCGCGTCTCTGCGGTTAATCCATACCTTTGCACCATGATAACAGGCCTAATAGCAACCGCTCCCGGTCTTCAAGCTATCGCTGAAAAAGTAAAAGCCGGGCAACGAATAACCGATGAAGAGGGATTATTACTTTTTGAAAAAGCCAGTCTTGGTTTTGTCGGCAGCCTGGCTAATGAGATCCGCATCAAAAAGAACGGCGATAAAGTTTTCTTCAACCGCAATTTCCATATCGAGCCCACCAATGTATGTGTGTTCAGTTGCAACTTTTGTTCTTATAGTCGTCTCTATGCTCACAAAGATGAAGGATGGGAACTGACGATGGAACAAATGCTGAACATCGTGAAAAGCTATGATGGCAAACCGGTAACCGAAGTGCATATCGTTGGTGGTGTGCATCCCAAAATGAACCTGGAATTCTTTGCAGAATTGCTTCGCAAGATAAAAGCCCATCGTCCTGAACTGCATATAAAAGGTTTTACCGCAGTGGAACTGGATTATATGTTTCGCAAAGCAAAGATGAGTGCGGAAGAAGGCATGAAATATTTAAAAGAAGCAGGATTGGATTCCATTCCCGGCGGCGGCGCTGAAATTTTTCATCCCGAGATAAGAGAAAAGATCTGTGCCGATAAAGTAGGAACAGACGGATGGTTAAAAATTCATGAAGTGACCCATCAACTTGGCATGCACAGCAATGCTACCATTCTCTACGGTCATATTGAAAAATATGAACATCGTATTGACCATATGAGAAGACTAAGGGAATTGCAGGACAAGACGCATGGGTTCAATACATTTATCCCGTTGAAATTCCGGAACAAGGATAATGACATGAGTAATGTTCCGGAAAGCACGGTGATCGAAGACATGAAGATGTATGCCATTGCAAGAATTTACCTGGATAATTTCCCTCACATAAAAGCTTACTGGCCGATGTTGGGCCGGCAGAATGCGCAACTCTCTCTTTCCTTTGGAGTGGATGATATTGACGGAACGATCGATGACACTACAAAAATTTACAGCATGGCCGGCGCCGAAGAACAGAATCCTTCGATGACGACAGCCGAGTTGGTTACATTGATCAAGCAGGCAAAAAGAGAACCAATAGAGAGAGATACCTTGTATCATGAAATAAAAAATTATTCAATGGTTGATGAGAAAGAGATTGAAGCAAACTCATTATTAAATTAATTTACGCAAACGTTTGTTTTATTCAACAGAAGTCTTACATTTAGGTACAAAATCAGGATATATGAAACAAAACAAATCACTCCACCTGTGTTGTTTGTTGCTCATTGTATCTTCCACTGCAGTCAATGCACAGCAATATATGCCCCACACTATATGGTTGAGAAGCGATAATCCTTCGAAAAGTGTTTTAGTAAGCAGTGCAAAGACCGATAAGATCCCCGATGTCTCCGTTATAGGAGCAGCCTCAATGAAAGTAGGTGATAAAGAATTACAGTATCGTTCTTTATTGCAATTCAATTTAAAATCACTACCCAAAGACATACTGGCTGATCCAACGCTGATATCTTCTGCTGAATTGATATTATACCCGGTACCGGTAGACTTTACCGGATCCGATGAGAATAAACCGGGTAAGTTTGTTGTTAGACGGGTATTACAACCCTGGGAAGATTCAACGACCCTTTGGATCAATCAACCCGATGCTGACCTGGCGAACCAGGCTGCAAAACTGGTGAAAGTGAAAGACAAGAATTACCCTGTGACTGTCAAAGTAACAAACCTGTTAGTTGACATGTTACAAAAAGGTAATAATGGTTTTATGATATGCCCTGAGATCTCAGGTGATGGTTCAATGGCATCCGGTCAGTTATTTGCCTCTCCTAAAAATGAAGATGAAGAAATTCGTCCTGTACTTGTGATCAATTACATGCAATTGGAAAAACCTAAGCTTGTATTAGAAGAAGGACCATTGAGATCAAGCAATCCGGGAGGAACAACTGAAAGAGCAATTATTGCGACCCGGCAATCCTATCATTAATTGAAAAAACCGTCTGTTGGGGCGATTTTTTCAATTAAATAATTTTTCTTGTATTTTATTGTTCTTACCCTCCGGTATTTTCCGGTCCGGGGTTACCATTATTATTATTTTCATCAATAGTAGTAATAATGGTCTCCGAAACTTCTACCGGCCCATCCGGGGTAAAGAAAACTTCGTTTGACTCTTCAACTATTACCGGTGAAATAACAACCGGCTCAGGAACTACTATTTTTTTCACAGGTTTTTTCTTTGCTACTGGTTTGGGTTTTGCAGGAGCAGGTTTTTTCTTGACAACTTTTTTAACCGCCTTTTTAACTGCTTTTTTCTTTACAACTTTCTTAGGCGCAGCTTTTTTACGGGGGGCTGCTTTACGTTTTGCTTTTGGTTTGGCAGCTTTTCTTTTTGCCGGAGCTTTTTTACGGATAGCTTTTCTTTTTACGGCTTGTTTTCTTTTTTTAGCAGGCTTTGCTGCTTTGCTGCGCCGGCGGGCAGGCTTCTTTGATTTCTTTTTAGTTGCCATATCAGTATGATTTAATTTTTGAACAATGCGAATGTTTATAGGGACGATAAAATTACAACTTCATTTCATTTAAATGCAAAAGCTTACAGGAAAAAGATCATTATTTTTTTACTAAGTACTTTTTTCCTTCCCGGTTAGCCATCTGTTAATTTCAGTCTCGTAAGATCTTTACCTTTGCCCGATGGCAGAAGATTTACAGGTAATCACCGGCAATAAGACCGAACAATACCGATCGCTGATACCCCAGGTCAAAGGATTATTGGATGGAGAACCCGACCTGGTCGCCAATATGGCCAATATAGTGGCGGCATTAAAAGAACAATTTAACTGGTTGTGGGTGGGTTTTTATGTGGTTAAACCCACCGTCGTCCCGAATGCTTTCGGGACTATGGCGGGTGAAAATGATGAATTGGTTCTGGCTCCTTTCCAGGGGCCCGTGGCCTGCACAAGGATCAGGAAAGGCAAGGGCGTTTGCGGAAGCAGTTGGGCCCAGGCCAAAACATTAATTGTACCGGATGTTGAAAAATTCCCCGGCCATATCGCCTGCAGCAGTTTATCCAGGTCAGAGATCGTGGTGCCGGTAATAAGAAATAATAAAGTAGTAGCCGTACTGGATGTTGACAGCAATGAATACAACCAGTTTGACAGCACCGATCAGCAATACCTGGAAGAGATCGTGAACCTGCTTGAATTCTAATTCATCATGAAAACTATTTCTATTACAGTTTCAGGAAAAGTACAGGGAGTATTTTACCGGCAAACTACAAAGGAAAAAGCGGATGAACTGGGAATAAAAGGCCTGGTAAAGAATTTGCCTGATGAAACTGTCTATATCATTGCAACCGGTACAGATCAGCAGTTGGAAAAACTAAGGGAATGGTGCAGGGAGGGCTCCAGGAAGGCAATCGTGACAGGGATCGATGTTAAGGAGTTACCCTTGCAGGAATTCAGGAGTTTTATTATAGAACGTTATTAGATCATTTACCGAGGTTCTCCAGCATATCCTTCGTCATAGCAGGCAGATCATATTCTTCCTTCCATCCCCAATTTTTCCTTGCAACACTGTCATCAATACTTTGCGGCCAGCTATCGGCAATAGCCTGCCGGTAATCGGGTTTATATGAAATGGAAAAACCGGGTATTTGTTTTTTAATTTCTTCAGCTATTTCTTTTGGGGAAAAACTCATGGCAGATACATTATAAGAAGTGCGGACGGAGATCTTTTCGGCCGGGGCTTCCATCAGTTCAACCGTGGCACGGATGGCATCGGGCATATACATCATGGGCAGGTAAGTATCTTCTTTTAAGAAACACTGGTATTTCTTTTCCTCCAGCGCTTCATGATAAATCTCAACAGCATAATCGGTAGTGCCGCCGCCGGGTGCGGATTTATAAGATATCAAACCGGGGTAGCGGAGACTTCTTACATCAACCCCGTATTTCATATGAAAATAATTGCACCAGAATTCCCCGGCATACTTACTGATGCCATAAACCGTCGTGGGTTCAATGATGGTTTGTTGCGGGCAATTCTTTTTGGGAGATGTAGGCCCGAATACAGCAATGGAAGAAGGCCAGAATATTTTATGCAGTTTTTCTTCACGGGCAATGTTCAGTACATTCAAAAGGCTTTGCATATTCAGGTTCCAGGCAAGCCCGGGATTTTTTTCGCCGGTGGCGGAAAGAATAGCAGCCAGCAGGTAAATCTGTGTGATGCCCTGCCTGATCACCTGCACATGAAGTATGTCATTTCGCATCACATCCAGGCTGACATAAGGCCCGGTACCTTTCAAAAGTTCATTCTCCTCCCGGAGATCGGAAGCGATCACATTCGCATTACCATAGATCTTTCTTAATGCAAGCGTCAGTTCCACTCCTATTTGCCCCGAGGCGCCAATTACAAGTATTTTTTCTTTTGCCATAACAATAAAAATAAGAAATAAGAAACAAAAAATAAGGAATAAGGAAATAGATACTTAATGCTGAACTATTGACTTTCTTATTCCTTATTTCTTATTGCTTATTCTACTACCCTCTTATCTTTGCCGGATGGAAAAATTCCTGAGAGACCTGTTCGAAGCTCAGTCCTATGATGAGAAGAACTTTTTTTTGATGGCCGGGCCCTGCGTGGTCGAGAGCAACGAACTGGTTTTGGAAGTGGCAGAAAAAGTTTCAGCCATCTGC
>DATHDV010000184.1:0-21359 GCA_035318845.1 Chitinophagaceae bacterium | reverse complement strand
CCACCAGCAATATATCCAACCAACGCCAGCCACCCGATCTTTTTTAAATACCAGATAAAATTAATTTTCTCAATTCCCATTACAGCTACTCCTGCTGCCGAACCGATTATTAAGATACTGCCGCCGGTACCTGTAGTGTAGGCTAAGAATTCCCAGAAATAATGATCGGTTGGAAATGCGTCGAGGCTGTACATTCCCTGCATGGCAGCGACTAATGGCACATTATCCACAACAGATGACAACAAGCCCATAGTGCCGGCAATGATGTTCTGGTCTTTCAGATTATTATCCATCCATCCGGATATGTGCTGCAATTGCTGCGTGGATTCAAGCGCAGAAACAGCGAGCAGGATCCCGAGGAAAAATAATATCGTGGGTGTGTCAATTTTTTTCAATGCATAGGCCACTGTAAATTTTTTCCTGTCTTCTTCATCTTTGTCGCTATGAATCATTTCTGTGATCATCCACATCAGGCCCAACCCGATCATTATTCCCATAAAGGGCGGCAGATCCGTAATGACAGTAAATACAGGTACCAGCAGTAATAACAATATACCCGTAACAAAAACGATCACTCTCTCTTTTTTTGTGCTGGGTGTCTCACCGGCGTCTTCAAACGGCTGATCCGGTTTTTCTATTTCTCCTTTGAATGAATACCGCAGGATCAGCAATGGAACAAGCAGGCAGACAAGAGCAGGGACGATCAGTTTGACAATGATCTTTAAAGGGCTTATTTGATCTCCTATCCATAACATGGTTGTAGTTACATCTCCTATGGGCGACCATACACCACCCGCATTGGCGGCAATAACGATCATACCCGCCATCATCAGCCGGTCATTTTTGCCGGTCATTAGTTTTCTTACCAGAGAGATCATCACAATGGCCGTGGTCAGGTTATTTAAAACCGATGACAAAAAGAAAGTCAGGATCGAAATGATCCATAAAATTTTCCGCTTATTGGTTGTTTTGATCCGGCTGGTAATTATTTCAAACCCGTCATGTGCATCGATCAACTCTACGATTGCCATGGAACCCATCAGGAAGAACAGGATCTGTGAAAGGTCGCCAAAATGATGAGCCAATTGCCCGGTAACTATTTCTTTGTTATTGGCTGAAAGAATATACACCGTCCAGCAAAGCACACCGGTCACCAATGCTGTTGCAGCTTTGTTAATGCGAATGGAATGTTCGAAAGCAATTCCGGCATAACCCAGAATGAATATGAGGATGATCGCGATGGCCATAAAGAGATAAAAGTACGTTGAAACTACGGGAGTGGGGTTTGGCTAGTGGCGAGTGGGGATCAGAAGTTGAATGTCCTCTCCCCCACTTCCCACTAGCTACTGGCCAATCCCCACTTGCCCAAACAACCTTTTGCATTTCCTTTAGAGTTAATTGGCATCATTTTTCGTTTACAGGAGAACAAAACAAAATCACCATGAAAAAAATCTTGTTTGCTCTCTTGTTAGCGGTAGGTATTGGTTCATTCAGCAACCTGGAGGCCCAAAACTATAAAACTGCATTGGGCGTACGTCTCAGCAGTTCAAATGCCATGCAAAACAATTCTATTTCAATCAAGCAGTTCATTAACCAGAAGACAGCTATTGAGGGATTGTTCACTTTTGGTGACCCGCTGGCCCTGGGAGCGTTGGTTGAATTCTATAAACCCTTAACTCCTGAAGGATTAAGTTGGTTCTATGGAGGCGGTGGTTATATAGCTTTTGTAAAAAAAGTTAATGTGGCTACACAAAAATCAACAACCGATCCCAATTTTGGTGCGCAGGGTATTGTTGGTCTTGATTACAAATTCAATAATATCCCGCTGAACATTTCACTGGACTGGAAGCCTGAACTAAATATTGTAAGCGATATCAACTTTGAACCGGCAGCCATTGGCTTTTCAGCAAGGTTCACGTTTGGAAAATAATTTTCTCTATGGATTCATCAACTTGCCCTGCCCCGATTTATCGGGGCAGGGCTTTTAGTTTCCTGGCTGCAAAACAAATTTGTACTTAGTACACAATACACTAGTCTATCCCCCTAGTTTCCACATTCTGCAAATTTTTTCAGGTTTCTGCGTTTTTGTGCAGGAATTTACCCTACATTTATTTCGCCAAAAACTAATTGATGCTCAAAAAGGAGAGGCAGGCCTATATACTTCACCAGGTGAACCTGCACAACAAAGTCCTTTCATCTTCGCTCTGCACAGAAATAAATGTGTCAGAAGATACGATACGTCGTGACCTGCAGGAATTGGCTGAGGATGGCAAAGTAATAAAAGTACATGGCGGCGCATTATCGCATTCCTTTAACCATGTATACTTTTCAGCCAATGGTGTTTACTCGCAAAATCAAAAGAAGACGATCGCTCAAAAAGCGATCAGCCTTATACACAATGGTATGTTTGTGCTTACCAGCGGAGGTACTACCATTATTGAAATGGCCCGTTCATTACCACCGCAACTGAAAGCCACTTTTATTTCAGGAAGTATCCCCGCCATTCTTGAATATATGAACCATCCGAATATTGAAGTAATATTGATCGGGGATAAAATATCAAAGAACTCGAAAATAACAGTTGGCTCTGAGGCAATTGCTAAAATAAAACAGGTAAAAGCTGATATTTGTTTTTTGGGCACTAATGCCATCGATGCCGAACATGGTATTACAGACAATGATTGGGAAGTAGTGCAGTTGAAAAAAGCAATGATCGACTCTTGTAAAAAAGTTGTTTGTTTGTCCATTGCTGAAAAAGTGAACACGGTACAGCCGATCCAGGTTTGCGGCCTGACAGAGATCGATACGCTGATCACTGAATTAGATCCGGGCAATCCTGTTTTAAAACCTTATGTTGATTCAGGAGTTGAAGTGTTATAATCATAAATTTGGAATTGCTTATTAATTAATATAAAAAAACAGCTATGAGAAAAATTTTCCAATTGTTCTTCGCTTTGACGCTTATGGTAATTCTGCTTCCTGCCGCTGTACAAGCACAGGAAAGAACTATCTCCGGCACTATAGTTTCCGAAGACAGTAAAACACCCCTCGCCGGAGTTACGGTTAGGGTAAAAGGCACCCGGCGCATTGTGCAGACGGACGCCAACGGTAAATTCTCCATTAAGGTAAATCCCGGAGAAACACTCCAGATGACCTATGTTGGTTATCAGAACTACGAAGTGAAACCCGGAAGCGGTGACCTGGTTGGTATTAGCCTTAAAACAGCTGATAATACCATGAATGAAGTAATTGTTACTGCCCTGGATATTAAACGAAATGCCAGGGAGGTTTCCTATTCGACACAAAAAGTCAGTGGTAAAGACATCGCAGAAACACAAAGAGAGAATTTTGTGAACAGTTTGCAGGGACGTGTAGCCGGTCTGACAGTTACTCCTACTTCAGGACAGGCAGGCGCTTCTTCTCAAATTGTGTTAAGAGGTTTTAATTCTTTAACCGGATCTAACACACCATTATTTGTTGTGGATGGTATCATCCTTGATAACACCACCATCAATGAGACATCCAACGGTGGTGTTGGTGTCGGGCTTGCTTCTGACCTTCCCAACCGGAATAATGACTATACGAACAGGATCGGGGATCTGAACCCGGCCGATATTGAATCAGTAACGGTATTAAAAGGACCTGAAGCCGCAGCACTTTATGGAAGCCAGGCCAGTTCCGGCGCTATTATTATCACAACAAAAAAAGCAGCTACACAAGGAAAAGATGAAAAGGGAATAAAGATCGGGGTAGGATATGATAACAGTTTCCGGGTTATGGATGTAACCCGTTATGCCGATCTGAATAACGACTACGGTCCCGGAACTAATGGAGTTCCCGGCAGTTCATTCAGCGGTACTTCAGGAAGTTATTTTGGTCCCAAATATCCAGCTGGCATACAGCGGTATAACAACATAGATAATTTTTTCAGGACAGGCTTTGCACAAAATCATAACCTGAGTGTTGATATCGGCACAAAAATTACAGCCTTTAAAGTAACAGGTTCCTATTTCGACGAAAAAGCAGTGACACCCGGTAACAATTTCAAAAAGTTCAATGTAAGGGTCACCAATTCAACCAAGATCGGAAAATGGATTGATTTCTCTCCTTCTTTCCAGTATATCAACCAAACGAATGACAAACCTTTAAGAAGCGCCGGTGGTTATTTATTGGGCCTGTATGTGTGGCCTGTTACTAATGATATAGCCACGTTCCAGGATATAGATGGAAATAAGATCAGTATTTTTTCTGCAGACCCATACGCAGAAATTGATAATCCATTATATAATACAAGCCGCAATGTGAGCTATGATAAAGTGATACGTAAGATCATATCCGGCAGTATCAATCTTACTCCGTTCAAATGGCTGAGTGTTGCCGGTCGGTTTGGTTATGATACCTATGATGCCACCGGGTATACTTTCTATTCCCCGATGTCCTACCTGACCAGCGCCAGCCAGAATGGCGGATATGGACGTTTGACGAATTACTGGAAAAGTTATTATGGATATAATCATACCATTACTGCAACCGTTAAAAAGGATTACAAGAAACTTTCCGGAAGGCTGATGGTAGGTACCATGTGGCAGGACTATGAAACACAAATGTTTTCTATTACCGGTACTAACCTGGTGGATTCCATCAACAAGGTGATCGGTTCACCTAATTATAATAAGATGATGAAAAATGGCCAGGTGGTAACTGATGCCAATTTCACTCAAACAGTTGGTCCCAAAACAGACAGCAATATTACCAGGCTGAATACAAGAATAAGATTGAACAGGAATAATTTTGGTCTGCCCAACCTGTCTATTCAAAGACAGTTCGCTGTTTTCGGCGAAGCTGCTATCAGTTATAACAACCTTTTCTTCTTTAGTTATACGCATCGCTTTGAGCAATCTTCTTTATTTCCAAAACAGAACAGGAAATATGATTTCCCGGGATTCAGCGCCAGTCTTATTGTATCTGATCTCTTTCCAAAGATCAAGGGGAAACTCGTCAATTACTGGAAACTCCGTGCTTCACGTGCCAGTACGGCCCGGTACCCGAATCCGTATGATAACCAGTCAGTATTCGTGAACAATTTCACCAGCAGTGCGGTAGGCCTTATTTATTCTTATGGCTTTAACAATAACAATCCAAACCTTAAACCCGAAAGACAAAACACTTATGAGCTGGGAACAGAAATAAGATTATTCAATAGCCGTCTGGCATTTGACTTTGCCTATTACAATACATTATGCACCGAGCAGATCCAGAATCAATTCAGGGCCAGTTATGCCACAGGGTTTATTTTGAATACCCAGAATGCAGCTTCATCCAGGAACCAGGGTGTGGAATTGGTAACAGATGTTGTTGCTATGCGCAAAAAAGACCTGAGTTGGAATATTCGTTTCAACCTTGCCCATATGTGGAGCAAAGTGCTGACCTTACCTCAGGCTATTGCTTACGAAGCCTATATTGCTGATACCTGGCTCTATGGTAATGCAAGAGGCGGTATGATCCGGGGCAGGGCTGCTACAACGATCACCGGTTTTCACTACCAACGCAATAACCAGGGAAAAGTATTGATCAGTCCTACTACTGGTTTGCCTATAGTAGAAGGAACGTTTTTAGTGATCGGTGACAGGATGCCTGATTTTACATTAGGAACGCTGAACACATTCCGTTATAAGAATTGGGGACTTAATTTCCTTTGGGATATGAAAGTTGGCGGTGATGTTTTTGATGCTACGGATATGTATCTAACACTCCAGGGCAAAAGTCAACGCACCAAAGACAGGGAATCTCCCCGTGTGATAGATGGCGTTTTACTGGATGGTTTGCAAAACACAGCTAATCCAACAGTCAACACCATCTCTATTGTTCCTTATTTCCAGCAAGCATATTATACCGGCATGCCGGAAGAAGAATTTATCGAACATGATGTTAACTATCTCAGGTTGCGGGATGTCACGCTTAGCTACAATTTGCCCGCCAACTTTGTTAATAAATTAAGGGTAGTCAAATCACTGGGTTTATTTGTCACCGGAACTGACCTTCTGCTGTTGACCAATTACAGGGGGGCAGATCCATCTGTTAATGGGAATACAGCCGGTTCAACTGGTGTTGGGGGAATGGGAATTGATTATGGAAGTCTTCCTGCTCCAATGGCAATCAACTTTGGCTTGAAAGCAATATTTAAATAATTTAAAAAATAAATTATAATGAAAACGAATAGTAAATTTTTTATTGCAGCCGGGCTAATTGGTCTGATAACCGTCAGTTCCTGCTCTAAAAAAATAGATGATGCATATGCTAATCCAAATGCGTTAGTAAAACAACCGATAGAGATAATATTTCCCAGCCTGATAGGTAGCCTTGTTGGTAGCTCATCGGCGGCCGGCAGCGCCTATGGCACCGCCGGGGATGGTTTATTGATCGGAAGGTATATCCAGTTTTGGGGAAGTTATGTTTCATCTGCCACAGACAATATTGGAACCTTCTATGATAAAATGGCCGGAACCAATGGCGCAAGTGATAATATGGGTTCCATGTGGGCGGCTCATTATTATGGAATGGGTCAGAATATAAACAAAATAGTAGAATGGGGAATCGAAGAACAGAAATGGGATTTTGTTGGTGCGGCCTGGGCTCTAAGAGCCTGGAGTTTATTTACCAGTACCAATCAATATGGTGAAATGATATTACGCCAGGCTTTCAATCAAAGCTTGCAGCAGTTTACATATGAATCTCAGCCTGAAATATACGATTCGGTAAGGGTTATTTGCTATCGTGCGCTTGATTATCTGAACATGACTGGCGGTGGAATGAACCCTACCAAGTTTGCAGCCAGCGATTTTTATTTTAACAAGGGAAACCTGGAAACCTGGAAAAAATTTGTTCACGGTATCCTGGCCAGGTCATTCGCATATTTACATAATAAATTAATTTATAATCCCGATTCTGTTATTTATCATGCGAACCTTTCCATGACATCCAATGCAGACAATGCAACCGCAAAGTTTCAAAGCACCGGGATCACCGGTACTTCTAATTATTTTGGTACGGCCCGGGGTAATGTGAATAATGCAACTTCCGGTATCCGCCAAACTGCTTTTATTGCAGACCTGATGTCAGGAGCTAATCCACTTGCCTTTACAGGAGTGGCTGATCCAAGGGCCTGGTATATGTTAAGAGGAAATCCAAATGGTACGATCAAGGGTTATTCCCCTTCATGGTCATCTGCGATCAACCCGGCTTTAGTCGCCGCTGATCTGCCTGAAAGTTTTGTTGGGACAGCTTATGGAAGCACAGGTTATACACCCATTTCCGGCGCCCTGACAACATTAGGTACTGCTGGTAAATATATTTTCAGGGATGAAACAGAATTTCCAGTAATGACCGCTTCCGAAATTCAATTCCTGAAAGCTGAAGCCCTGATACGCAAAACCGATTATGCAAACGCCAGGATCGCTTATATAAATGGCATCAGTTTGAATTTTGACATGCTCTCTACAATCTATAATATCAATATTCCGGCAGGTAAAGACATCAACGCTGCTAACAAGGCCGCTTACCTGGCTAACCCCGCAGTAGTACCTCCGGTGGCTGATTTTGCAAATATGACTTTGACCAAGGTGATGCTTCAGAAGTATATTGCCATGTATGGCTGGGGCATACATGAAACGTGGGCTGATATGCGGAGATACCATTACAATAATTTAGATCCTGCAACCGGGCAACAGGTATATGCCGGGTTTAAAGTTCCTGCAGGATCCGATCTCTTTAGCGGGACCGGCAGTAATAACGGTAAACTTGTTTACCGCACCCGGCCACGTTACAATTCAGAGTACTTGTATAATATACCATCATTGACCCTGATAGGTGCTTACCCGACGAATAATGATTATCATACTAAGGAATGCTGGTTCTCCCAACAATAAATTATAAAACTAACTACCATGAAACTAACAAAAATAATAATTGCCTTTAGCGCTGTAATTGTTTCAGCGTTACTGGCTGTTTCCTGCACCAAACAGACAGGCAAGGAAGTGGCGCTGGAACAAAATAATTTTACAAACAGGACTTTTGTTCAGGTCTATAATGCCACTTTGAATGCCACGAGGAATTATATTTATGTAGATGGGAGCGCTGTTACCGGCGCCGCGGTGGCCTATGGAGCTACTTTTCCTTCTACGCCATCAAATTTTACTGTGGCATCAGGAGTAAGAGCTTTTCTGATCAGGGATACCTCAAGTACGATTCTGACACAGCCGCCTATGTCCTTTGCAGAAAACTTCGAGGCTAACCAGAGTTATACCATTTTCATGTTTGATTCATTGACAACCCCGAAACAAAAAACAGTCAAGAATGATATCGTCTTTCCGGATGATACTACTTCAAGAATACGTTTTGCCAATTTTATATTTAGCAAAAATGCTGTTCCTAACATGGATCTTTTCTCCGTGAAGAGAAATGCCAATGTGTTTACCAATGTGCAGACAACGGATGTAACAAATTACATCCCTCATCCATCTTCATCCAAGACGGTTGAAAATGATACACTCTATGTAAGGGCGACAGGCACGACCACCAACCTTGCCACGTTAACCGGTTTTGCTCCGGTCAGAAAAAGAAGTTATACCCTTATATTCCGTGGCAGCTACCAGGCAGCTTCCCCGGCAAAAACCCTTTCCTCTTTTTCAAGTAATTAAGAAGTATTATTGCAAATATGAAACTGTCCCGATTTTCCGGGACAGTTTTTTTATGCAGATGCCCCGAAGAAAAGATATGCAAGACTAATAGCTGTAATGATCCCGACAAGATCAGCCAATAACATGGCACCGATAGAATATCTGGTATTCCTGATCCCCACAGAGCCAAAATAAACGGCTACCACGTAAAAAGTGCTGTCGGATGATCCCTGCATAATGCTCGCCAGTCTGCCGGCAAAAGAATCGGCGCCATGCGTGGTCATCGTACTCACCATCATTCCTCTTGCACCGCTTGCACTCAATGGACGCACCAATGCTGTAGGTAATCCCTCCACAAAACTTGTATTGGCACCCAGCATGGCAAAAAAGTTTTTCATGCCGTCAATGATCACATCAAAAGTGCCGCTGGTACGTAAAAGGCTAATGGCAACCAACATACCTACGAGATAAGGAATGATCTTAACAGCTGTATCAAACCCGTTCTTTGCTCCCGCAATAAACGCATCGAAAATGTCTGTTTTCTTATACACGGCACCCAATATGATAAATAAAAAGATCAGTAGTATAAGACCGTTGCTTAACAGGCCCGAAAATGATTGCAACCCGTTAGCATCCATCGACACCAGGTAGACCACCAGCAAAGCGATCACAGCAGATATGCTCAGTATCCAAAGTAAAATGGCCGGCTGAAAGATATTGATCCGTTGTTTGAATGATACAATACACATGGCTGCCAATGTAGCCACAAACGTTACGATCATGCATGGGATAAATATATCGGTTGGGTTTTCTGCACCGGCCGAAGCCCTCACGGCGATAATACTTACCGGTATCAATGTGGGACCACAGGCATGCAGGCAAAGGAACATGATCTGTGAATTGGATGCGACAGCCTTATTCGGGTTAAGTTCCTGCAGGCTTTCCATCGTTTTCAATCCAAATGGTGTAGCTGCATTATCCAATCCCAGCAGGTTGGCTGAAAAGTTCATCATCATATGTCCCATGGCCGGATGTCCTTTGGGTATATCAGGAAACAGTTTCGAAAAAAAAGGCCCAATGATGCGGCTTAGTAATCGTATACCTCCCGCTCTTTCAGCAATGCTCATAAAACCCATAAAGAGCGCCATGATGCCAATGAGTTTAAGAGCGATGTTCACCGAAGCCCAGCAGGTTTCTATGATACCATCAATAGGTTTCCGCAGCCGGTTCATTGCCTGCCGGTAGGTCAAAACGATCAAAGACGGATTCTGGGACTTCAATATCCCTGCAGAATCTGAATGAAGATCATTCGTAATAAGATAGCGGCTGTTTATGGCTTTATCTTTCGGAAGAAAATTGATCTCCTTCATCCTGCGGGAAAAACTATCCAGGGATATACCTGCATTCGTGGTATCACCCATCCTGTAATAGGAATAAGTATCATCCGCTTTTCCTGTTACCATGCGGTTAAAAATATCGCTATCGCCCCAGGATATCCATTTAATGGAAGCTACTACAATCGAAACAATGATAAAAGCTGCCCAGATCCTGCTAAGTGCCATATACTGTTTGTAGTTTATAGTTTGTATCCCGATAACTATCGGGATGAAGTTAAGCACTTTCAGCAAAGCATTCACAATCCCCCCAAACAGCGATTTCACTTATCTTTGCCGCCCATTTAAAAAGTCAGTCAGTCATATAAGTCAAATAGGTCATTCGACTATGGCTTGAACATCGAATATGACTTATATGACTCATTTGACCAATTTGACATAAATATTTAATCATGGCTTTACAGGCAGGAATTGTGGGATTACCCAATGTAGGAAAATCAACTTTATTTAATGCGGTAAGCAACAGCGCCAAGGCACAGGCCAGCAATTATCGCTTTTGCACCATTGACCCCAATGTTGGTCTCGTGGATGTACCCGACCCGAGATTGAATAAATTAGCTGATCTGGTCCATCCCAACCGCATTGTTCCTACACAAATTGAGATCGTTGATATCGCAGGACTCGTTCGCGGCGCCAGCAAAGGTGAAGGATTGGGCAATAAATTCCTGGGAAATATCAAGGAAGTGGATGCTATCATCCATGTGATACGTTGTTTTGAAGATGAGAATGTATTGAGGGATGAAGGTGTTATCAACCCTGTTAGCGACAAAGAAATTATTGATACTGAATTACAGTTGAAAGACCTTGAAAGTGTTGTGAAAAAAATTCAGAAAACAGAGAAACAAATAAAACTCGAACCGAAGTATAAAATTGAATTAGAAATATTATTGAAATGTAAGGAGCATTTAGAAAAAGGAAAGAGCATCCGTGAATTAAAACTGGATAAAGAAGAAAAAATAGCGATCGCTGACCTGTTCTTACTTACCGATAAACCGGTTTTGTATGTAGCCAACGTGGATGAAGCATCCATGCATACAGGAAATAAGTTTTCAGAAGCGTTAAAGGAAGCCGTGAAGAATGAGAATGCTGAAATAATAATCATGAATAATTCCATTGAAGCACAGATCGCAGAAATGGACAACCCTGAAGACAAACAATTATTCATGGATGAATATCAAATGAAAGAACCTGCGCTGGACAGGCTCATCCATTCTGCCTATAAACTTTTAAACCTCTTTACCTACTTTACCGCCGGCGTGCAGGAAGTAAGGGCATGGACGATACACCAGGGCTGGAAAGCCCCGCAGGCCGCCGGTGTCATTCATACTGATTTTGAAAAAGGATTTATCAAAGCCGAAGTGATAAGCTATGATGATTTCATAAAATATGAATCCGAAGCCGCCTGTCGTGAAGTGGGTAAACTAAGAATAGAAGGAAAAGATTATGTTGTGAAGGATGGAGATGTGATGCATTTCAGGTTTAATGTGTAGCTGGTTGCTGGTTGCTGGTATCTGGTTACTGGTTTCCTAAACCAGAAATGACATTTCGCATTGAAGAACCAGCAACTAGTAACCAGTAACCAGTATCTAGAACAACGCCGTAATCGCCGCCCTTCCTATATGCACCGTTTTAGAAGTCCCCGCTTTTCTTCCATCATACTGAAAACTAAGTTCAAGATTATTCAGCAATCTTTTGTTGAAACTTAGTCCCCATAAAAGATTTTTACCGGGTAAGAGACCATCCAGCATAATATAACTCACCGTTGTATTTGCCGGGAATTTATAATCAATATTATTGAAAGTGAATCTTCCGGTAAGTGAACTGTTTTGAAGAATATTATACTTTGATTCAAGAATAAGAGAATTAGAAACAGATCTTTCTCCTCCATACAAAGGCAGGTTTCTCTTATTGTCGTATTTATAACTTGCCACAACACGGAACGTACTCCCCTTTATATAAGTGATAAATGGTTCTGCGCTGTACACGGAAAGTTCATAGTTACGGTTGGCGAATTTCGGAGTATACAAAGCATTGGCACCTTTCTTTCCATTCACAGATACAGAGAACGACCTGCTGATATTCCATCTGAATTTTATGAGCCAGTCGTTGAGTTTCCGGGTTTCATAGCCATATGTTAACAATGATTTGCCGTTACTGCGGTGATTAGTGAAATCAAAACCCCATTTACTGCTAAACCTGTTAAATGAAAGACTATTGAGCAGGTCTGTGAATAAGGTGATCAATGCCGTATCGGTTATGCCGTATTTAAAGGGATTGAATTCAAAATTCCCTTTTGCGACAGATTTCCTGCTTGTTTGCAAAGAAGTAACAAGATTCAGTTTTGTAATAAATCTTTTGATGCCCTTCAGATCGGGAGAGGTCATTAATGCTCTTGGACTAATGTCAAAACGATAATTGAAAGTGATATAATTCGCTTTTATAAAATCATTGGTGGGGGTAAAGATGCGGATGAATTTTGCCTGGTCGGGGAAAGCAGCCAGTTCAAACTCATTCAATTGCTGAACACCGTCATTGTTGTAATCAACCCAGGCATACTGTCCCGAACCCGCGGGCACTTCCAGGTAAGCATAATCCCTGCGCTGCTCCTGCCCTGCTCCCACTTCATACAAAATATTCCCGTTGAGCAAACCTTTCCATTCGCTCATATTATATTCAGCACGGCCAAGAATGGTCTCATCTTCTTTTTGTTTTGATATAGTTGCATCATACACTTTCAGTTTCCTGAAAGTTGTATTCAGGTAAAATTGCCTTTTCGCATTAGCCAACAATTCTGTTTGCAGGTTCAGGTTCATGCTCCTGTCGCCGCGGATAAAGTTTTTGCTCACGGGATATTTATCGGAACGGGTAAAGAAAGTGACGCCATACCGGTTCTTTTTATTTTCACCTGACTTCATGTAAAAGGAATAACTGTCAAATGAAAATGCCTGCGGTATCAAGGTGTCTGAAACTTTATACCGGGCTGTATTCTGTTCCAGGGCATACCGGAACCCGATCCGCCAGTTATTTATTTTTTTAAACTGCCTGCTCAGGTCAATAATTGGTCTCAGGAAAACTCCTTTATCATTCAGTGTATTGAAATTGGTAATAATAAACTGGTTGTTCATCTGCCAGCCTTTCAGGGTGGCGGTTTGAAGAACTGAATTCTGGAACCCATTGTAATTATCACTGCGGTGGTAGTTGACGAACTGGTAGGTAACCGAATTACCCGTTCCGTTCCTTAAAGCTGCAGATACTTTAATAATATTTTCATCCACGGGCTGGAAAGAGAACGGAAGACCCCAGTCTCTGGTAAATTCAACATTTCTCAATCTTTCCAACGGTTTGAATTTTTTCTGCACATATTCGTAGTCCAGTAAAGTATTTAGTTGTAATTTTTTTATTTGCCGTATCATTTTTTCATTGCTCAACTGAAATTTGGCTGCCCATCCCCTGTCATCGCCGTTATCTTTTGAAGAAAACGTATTGACATCGTTATTGCTCGTGGCAATTTCCGTTTTCAGCAACGTGCTTTTGTTGATCGCATAATCAATACCTAAATTCAGGATCTGTTGTTTCTTGGGTGTTACCAATACCTGCACCGGTTCAAATTGTCCCTGCTTAACCCCCGCTATCGGGGGAACATATTTGTATACTTTTCCATTAGCGCCATTGAAATCAGGAACGTAATTGCCGTTACCTTTTTTTACATCTACAAAAGACAGGCTGTATTTTGCCACAGAGGGGTTGGTAGAATAACTGTAAAAAGAATCAAGACCAATATAAATTTTTTCATATAAAATTTTCCCGGAAGCAAAACTGTCGATCACAGCGGAAGGATAAAATGCCTTATGGATGCTGTCTCCAAGATCAGCAAGGAATTGGATCTGTTTTGTATCAAGCTCCTGGTTGATCTGCGAATTCCTGGCATCACTGTTATTAAATGCGCCGATGCGAATTTTAAGATTGTTATTGATCTCAAATTCCTGCGACAGGTAAAGGTTTGAATTCAGGAAATTCCTGTCGGCATATTCAAACTCCACCTGGATACGGCTGTCTTTGGTGATCATTCTTTTGGGCGTGAATGATATTTCCGCAGAATTATAATTGATCACATAGTCCTGGTCTTCGCCCCTTTGAAGCAGCTCACCGTCTAAAAAAACTCTTTCTGTATTGGCCAGTACAATAAAGAAAAATTCATTGTTGGCGCCGGTAAGGCGGTAAGGTCCCTGGTTTCCTTCCAGCCCCTGGAAGATATTTCTTGTAAATTTTCCTTTGGCAATAGAACCGCTGACCAATGTTTTTGAATTGATGTTCTTTGATATCCTGTTGCTGGTTTGAAAGGATATTCCCTGGAGACGTTTATAAAAATTCAGGAAATAAGTTCTATTCTCCCGGATATCAATATCACCAAGATTCAGTTGCCAGTTCCTTTTTTTAAACTGAAGATATACCTGGTCAAATTCATTAAGCTGCTGTGTTGTTCCATCAGGCTGTATGGGAATATTATTATCGGTAATGGCAGCCTGTATCTCGATACTGTCACCCAGCATTCCGCTCAGTTGCATATTGAGCGTTGAATTCAATACGGCATCCTGGCTGTTGCCAAAACCAATCTGTCTTCCGAAACTTCCTTCTGCTTTCAATGTTCCAAAATCAAAAATGTCCTTTTGACTTCCCACGCCGGAATAGAACTCATATGGCTTTATATAAAAATTATTCATCACGCTGTCATAGCGCATTCGTTGAACAGCCGCATTCAGCTGAAAGGGAAAGACACGGTAAGTAATGATAACACTATCTGCAGTTGGTCTCTTTTTCCAGTGCAGGACCGCTTTTACAAAATCAAGACGATAATCAGATGCAGGAATATCTTTAATAGAAAAAGAATTGGGAACAATACTCATCGTATCGATCTTTAAGCTGTCAGCACCTACCTTGAAAACTTTCTGATGAAGATTTGATCTGCTGCTATTGGGAACAGGTATCTGGGCGCTGCTCCATAGGGTTAACAGGGTCAAAATAACGATACCGGATATTCTGCTTAACCAACTCAATAGCAGTGCATTTAACTAAAAATCGTAAAATTCGTTCTTTTTATTGCTTTAAAGTTATCCCATGCTGTTAATTCAGGGAAAATGCAGCAATTTTGAGGTCAAAATGTCTGTAATCAGACAGTCTCTCTGCATTTTAGCCATGAATAAAAACCGGTTCATATTATTAGTTGCCCTGGTCGTTTCGTTTTCTTCTGCAGCGCAGCAAAATAATATCTGGTATTTTGGTCAGAAAGGCGGATTAGATTTCAATCCTGTTCCCGGCTTGCCATCACCTGTAGCCATTGGAAACAGTGCAATGGCAGCCAACGAAGGATGCGGAAGTATTTGTGATATCAATGGTCAATTGCTTTTTTATTCCAACGGTATAACAGTTTACAACCGCCAACACCAGGTAATGCTGAATGGCGATAACCTTGACGGGCATATTTCTTCGGTTCAATCCTGTATTATTGTTCCCAAACCTGGGAATGCTTTCATTTATTATATCTTCACTTCAGATGCGTTAGAAAACAATTTTACAAAAGGGTATTGTTATTCAGTTGTAGATATGCAGGGTGATAATGGTAATGGTGCAGTCGTTTCAAAAAATAATTTACTCCTGGCTCCAGGTACCGAAAGGCTGACAGCAGTTCGCCATGCCGATGGACTTTCGGTTTGGGTGATCACAAATGATAACAGTTCAAATACATTCCGGGCCTGGCTCATCAATTGCAACGGCTTGCAGGCAGCTCCGGTAGTTTCAAATGTGGGTGTGGTTTTAGACCAGGATGCAATAGAAAATGTCGGAATGATGAAGGCAAGTCCTGATGGAAAACAATTATGCCAGACGCATTTTTCTGATGTTGCCAATGCTCCCGTTTTCGTTCAGTTGTTCGATTTTGATAATGCCACAGGTATCCTGTCCAATCCACGTTCAATTGGTTTTGCCGGTGCCCAGTTTTCAACCTGCGAATATTCCCCTGATTCAAAATTATTATACCTGGCAAGAACCTTTGATAAAGCCATTGACCAACTGGAAGTCACCCTGCCAACATTAGCAGGCATTCTTGCTTCACGGGTAACTATAAACACCGGCACGGCCAATTTCATGGGAATACAACTTGCTCCTGATGGAAAAATTTATCTCGCCCGGCAATCCATTTATCTTGGCGCTATCAACCTACCCAATAAAAAAGGTCAGGGATGCAATTACAAGGAAGAACAGATACAATTAAAAAATGGCGCATCTTACGTTGGATTACCTGCATATATAAATGATCTTTCTTATGATCCGAATAATGGATTTACGTATACGATACTTGACAGTTGTTCCGGCACGATCCAATTCCAGGGAGTCACTACCCTGGCCGCGCCTGTGCAATGGTCCTGGGATTTTGATGATGGCAATACTTCTAACATGCAGAATCCCATTCATACATTTAATCCTGCCAACAAAGATTATCTGGTAAGAATTAATATTTCATCCACCTTAAGCTGTGGGTCAATTACGTTATCTAAAACGATTAACCCACGGGGAATTGTTACGAATGTTGATTTCGATTATGTTGCCGATTGCGACTCAGGTTATGTAAGGTTTATCAATAAATTTCCTGAATTGCAGGGCACTATGGGTCAATATAGCTGGGATTTTGGTGACGGAACAATTTCTACAGCAGTAAATCCCATTCACACATATGGTCAGCCGGGCAGTTATCCTGTTAAATTAAAATTGACAACATCAACAAGCTGTTTGGATGATTCGCTGACAATAACAGTGACGATGCCAAACCTTCCTGTCACTATTTCTCCCGATCAAACCATATTTATTGGTCAAAAAATTCAATTGTTTGTCAATGGTGCGGGCAACAGTTATCAATGGTCGCCTGCCACAGGGTTAAGCAGCACTACTGTTGCAAGACCATTGGCTTCACCCGTTCAGGATATAACTTATAAAGCAACTGTCATCAACGATAATGGTTGCAGCGGCGAAGATTCTGTTCATATAACTGTTGTCGAGCTTGATGGCATTTATGTTCCAACCGCATTCACTCCGAATAATGACGGCAGGAATGATGATATCAGGCCTTATTTTGGAACAAAATTCACGTTGAAAGAATTCAGCATTTTCAGCCGCTGGGGAGAAAGGATCTTTACTACCAGCACAAGAGATGAAGGCTGGAAAGGAAAGATCAATGGTGTTGAACAAAATTCCGGGGTTTATGCCTGGATTCTGAGATACATTGATGATAAGGGCAAGTCTAAAGAAAAAAAGGGAACTGTTATTCTTGTCCGCTGACCTTTTTCAATATTTTCATCCCTGTGAAAGTTTTAATGAATGAAAAGATTATTTGTTATTTTTTTCCTGCTCGGTTGCATGACTATCGGCAAATATGCTAATGGTCAATCCCAAAGACCAAATAAACACAATCACCCTTCAGGCAAACAACACGCTATATCCCTTGGCGCTGATATTCCATTAGGGAATTTTTCATCAACACATATTATTGGAATTGCAACAAATTATTCATGGAGCGATCATCGTTTTGGGCAAATGGATGTAAAACCGGTAAAGCCTTTTGGTTTTACAGCAAATACCGGTGTCGCCTGGTATTTTGGCAAAAAAGAAACGGTCAGTGGTTACCCATATGATTATCCAGGATATATTTTTATACATATCTATGGAGGCGCTATTTACAATCCGTGGAGAAAGGCCAATATCAGTTTAACCGCAGGGCCTGCATTAGGATTATACAATGGACATACTCAATTTAATATCGGGAGTGTTTTGGAAGGAAGTTATTTCATCAAGGAAAAGATCGCCATCAGCCCCGGTATTATTTTTATGAAAGAATCCGGCGCCGATCCGCTTTGGGCAGCATCATTAAAAGCAACAATAGCTTTTTAAATATAGCGACCTATAACTTTGTGTCCTCTGTGCTGTATTTCTTTGTGTTCTTTGTGGTCCCTGTATTTTTTTACCACAAAGAACACAAAGTGTAACACAAAGGACACCAAGACATCGTTAGGTTGCTACTTGCGGAAAGTAAGTTCAATTATTTATCCAAAGAAAACCCTGCTAATGCATATTCCTTATTCAGCCGGGCAATATTTTCAATAGAAATTTCTTTCGGGCATACGGCTTCACAGGCGCCGGTATTGGTGCAGGCTCCAAAACCTTCCTTATCCATTTGTGCCACCATATTCAGTGCCCTTGATGTTCTTTCAGGTCCTCCCTGCGGCAATAAGGACAGGTGAGCAACTTTGGCTGATACAAATAGTAATGCCGAAGAATTTTTACAGGCAGCCACGCAGGCGCCGCAACCGATACAGGCTGCAGCAGCAAAAGCTTTATCTGCATTTTCTTTTTCAATAGCAATTGCATTACCATCAATAGTGACCCCGGTGTTCACAGATATATAACCTCCGGCCTGGATGATGCGGTCAAATGCGGTTCTGTCAACGACCAGGTCTTTAATAACAGGAAATGCTTTGGCCCTCCATGGTTCAACTACGATCGTATCACCGTTTTTAAAAGCTCTCATGTGCAACTGGCATGTAGTGGTACCATGCCAGGGACCATGTGGCCGCCCATTGATATACATGGAGCAGGTGCCGCAGATACCTTCCCGGCAATCATGGTCAAATGCGATCGGTTCCTTCCCATCCCGGATCAATTCTTCATTCAACACATCAAACATTTCGAGGAAAGACATTTCAGAAGAAATGTTTTTCACCTTATAGGTTTCAAAACCTCCCTTGTCCGCACTGTTCTTTTGCTTCCAGACTTTTAATGTAAGATCCATTGTATAATGTTCCATGCTTATATTTTAGAACGCTGATAATTATGATGCTTTACGCTCATTCCTGATCTTCTCACCAAATCCTTTACAATGACTGTTCGTCGTATCGATCTTAAACCCGTTCTCCAGGTCAACATCGTTTTTACTTTTTTTACCCCATGAAAATATTCTTTCAAAAAAAGGTAACCGCTTATTATTTTTTATTTTTTCATAAAAAAAAATCTCATGCTCTTTTTCTTTCACACTCATTTCATACAATATCTTGTCATGCTCGGTTATGTTCAATTTATTAAATAGCCTTTTCATCCTTATATACTCACACACATTGCCGCTTTCCAAACTCCCTGCAAAATAAAAGGGCATGAACCAGCCAATGAGATAACAGCTTATGCAAAGGGTCCTGCCTATAAAATAGCTTTTAACTTCATACCATTTTGAAACGGGTATATGGTATTGGGACATGATCATTCCCACTTCCCTCCTGTGATTCCATTCATCCATCTCTATTTGTTTGATCGACTTTTTCTCATCTTTATTTTTTACAGAACCCGCATGTCCCTGGTAAGCGAAAGCTGCCGCTTTTTCTGCTGAGTAAGCTTTCCTCAGTAAGTCAACCAGCGTTCTGTCAGCAAGCAACGTTTTCATACCCGCATTTATTTATAACTTCTCTGTGTCGGTTTCGCCACTTCAAAATTCAACTGCTCTTTATGCAATTCCCAATCAGCCTCCCCTTTAAATTCCCACGCCGCTACATACGCATAATTGGCATCATCTCTTTTTGCTTCTCCTTCGCCGGTCTGGCTTTCTTCCCTGAAATGACCGCCGCAGCTTTCATTCCTGTTCAATGCATCGATACACATCAATTCTCCCAGCTCGATAAAATCAGCCACACGACCAGCCTTATCTAATTCAGGATTCATTTCATTGATGTCCCCGGGTATCCGCACATCTTTCCAGAATTCTTTTTTCAATTCCCTGATCTCATGAATAGCTTGCTGCAATCCCTCTGCATTCCGTGCCATGCCGCATTTCTCCCACATGATCTTGCCCAAACGTTTATGAAAAGTCTCTACAGTTTGTTTACCCTTAATATTCATCAGCGTATTGATCCTGTCAGCTACAGCTTTCTCTGTTTGTGCAAATGCTTCATGTGAAGTTGGAATTGGTTTCACTGCAATTTCATCCGCCAGGTAATTACCGATCGTGTATGGAACAACAAAATATCCATCGGCAAGACCCTGCATCAATGCAGAAGCTCCTAACCGGTTGGCGCCATGATCGCTGAAATTAGCTTCACCCAAACAATACAAACCCTTTACATTCGTCATCAGTTCATAGTCTACCCACAGCCCTCCCATTGTATAGTGAACCGCAGGATAGATCCGCATCGGCACTTCGTATGGATTTTCAGCAGTGATCTTTTCATACATGTCAAAGAGGTTACCGTACTCTTCTTTCACCACTTCTTTTCCCAATCTCACCAATGTAGCTTCATCAGGATCTTCGATCCCGTGTTTGTTTGCTTCAGCCTTGCCGTATTTATTGACCAGGTTGTATTTGAAATCTAAAAAAACAGCCTGCTTCGTGGTGCCCACTCCATATCCTGCATCACATCTTTCTTTTGCAGCTCTTGATGCCACGTCTCTCGGCACCAGGTTTCCAAAAGCGGGATAACGTCTTTCCAGAAAATAATCTCTTTCCTCTTCCGGGATATCATTGGCCTTTCTTGTATCGTTCTGTTTTTTGGGAACCCAGATACGTCCATCATTCCTTAATGATTCCGACATCAGCGTCAACTTACTTTGATGATCGCCGGAAACAGGGATACAGGTTGGATGTATTTGGGTGAAACAGGGATTACCAAACCAGGCTCCCTTTTTATGCGCCTTCCATATTGCTGTTGCATTGCAGCCCATTGCATTCGTAGAAAGATAGAATACATTACCATAACCACCGGTGCATAATAATACTGCATGACCAAAATATCTTTCCAGTTCACCATTCACGAGGTTGCGGCAAATAATTCCCCTTGCCTTTCCATCAATGATCACC
This sequence comes from Chitinophagaceae bacterium, assembly GCA_035318845.1. Taxonomy (GTDB): domain Bacteria; phylum Bacteroidota; class Bacteroidia; order Chitinophagales; family Chitinophagaceae; genus JJ008. The sequence continues at coordinate 405 of DATHDV010000184.1, read as the reverse complement.
ACTTCCAGCATTTCATGACGGCTATGCATTTCAACATTCCCCAATGCAACCTGTCTTTCCAATGCCTGGTAAGCTCCTATCAATAATTGCTGACCGGTTTGACCGGCCGCATAAAATGTTCTTTTTACCTGTGTGCCACCAAAAGAACGGTTGTTTAATAAACCGCCATATTCCCTCGCAAACGGAACACCCTGCGCCACACACTGGTCAATGATATTTACACTCAGTTCTGCAAGGCGATGTACATTTCCTTCTCTTGCCCGGTAATCGCCGCCTTTGATCGTATCATAGAACAAACGGAAAACAGAGTCTCCATCATTCTGATAATTCTTAGCGGCATTGATACCACCCTGCGCAGCGATGCTATGTGCCCGGCGGGGTGAATCCTGGAAACAAAATGCTTTT
>DATHDV010000183.1:0-13174 GCA_035318845.1 Chitinophagaceae bacterium | reverse complement strand
TTTAAGGGTAACCAGTTCCTGTTTTATTTCATGGATGGATGCAGATATCATCCAATAAAATTAAATAATTAGCTGCTGTTTTAATGACAAAAGTGAATGGAGTTAAAAATACGAGCAAGGGCAAAAAAAAACCATGTATCGCTACATGGTTAATATTGGCAAACAAACGTTTTTATTTTAGAACAGCGATCTCATGTCCCTGGCCTTTCTTTTGAAGATATTGCATCAGGCTGCTGCTTTCTGAAACTGTATTTATCCGCTTAATATTAATATGGCCGGTAGCTTCCCAATACCTTTTGGTCAGGTTGGTAACGAAGGGGCCATCCAGTGTATTTTCGTTTTCTCTGTTCACCAGGTCAAGAACATTGAGCTGGCTTACATTTTTATCGGGCCCGGCGGGGTAATTATTTTCTAATAACCCGTCATCTTTGATAACTACTTTACCATCTTTAGCCACCGATACTTTTACTTTTTTAATACCGTAGTACTCTTCTCCCCCGATCGAGAACCAGGTGTATGTAAAACCGGTGTACTTTCCTTTTTCTTTTGTAATAAGCAGTTCATACGGCAAAGACTTTTTCGTGGAATCATTATACATGGTTCCTTTCCAAAGGCCGGTAATATCCTGGGAAAAAATAAGCAGGGGAAATAAAAACAAACTGGTAGCAGTAATAAGCTTTTTCATAAGGTGGATTTTAGGGTTCGATTCGTTCAGTTGCAAAGCTCTGCTATTTATGGTATATACGCCAGCTTTTAGGGATTAAACATAGTATGCAACGTAAGTTTTCGGTGGAAGAGGGTCGTACTTATTCGTTTACTACCAGTAATGTTGCTGTATAGAAGTAGCTGCCGGCGGAGCTGAAGAAAAGCCGCCATGACAGAAGACAACTTCTTTTACTTTACTTAGAAAGTCTTGTATACTTTACGCTATAATCTGCCTCAGTGCCGATCAATGAGTTCTCGTTCTCCACACTTAATGTGTTCGATAAGATCCTTGTATCAAGAATAGATCTTTTTACAAACGTAATCCGGTGATTAGTTTTATTATATTCAAAGTCGGTTATATTGAATGAATGAATACCGTTGGAATAATATTTACCGTCTTCAGTGATCACTACGGATTCTGACGCCTGACCAGCCCATACAAGTTGCCAGGTCCCTTTTAAGAAGCTAACTGTAGTTGGTAGTTCATTTGGTGGTTGCGGATCATTTTTTTCAGGTTGATTTATTACTGGCCCTATTACAGTGGCAGGTGTATCTACGATCTTTCCAGAATCGCCAGTCCGTCCCCCATTCCCTTTATTCATGCCTGAGACTATAAAATATATAATGAGAATTGCTGCAGCAAGCCCGAGCAACAGCCATCCAACCTTACTGGATTTTTTAGCAGGAGGGGGAACATAAATGGGATTTCCGGGTTCGCCGGCTTTTTTTACTATACTTTGATAAAGCCTGTTATATTCCTCTTCGCTGATATTGTTACTGTCTTCAAACTTTAAGATATGCGTCATACGGAAACCAAGCGGAGGTTCGGTGTCATCAAAAGATACCGGTACCAGTATATTTCTTGCCAGTGCAGCGTTCGCTTCGTCTTTTACAAAATGAGATTTTACCGAAAGGGCCGACCAGATCACGATAACACATCTGGCCATTTGCAATTCCGTTTCTATAGCCATATCATAATCCTGGCCGCCAAGAAGGTCCCGGTCCCACCAAACAGACCAACCCGAAGCCATTAATTTATTGGCCAATAACCTGGCGCTCTTCTTATCTTCTCTGCTATAACTAATAACAATGTCGGACATGGTGGTGAATTTTAGGTGGATGCGGTTGCTTGTCGAAATAGCTACTGAAAGATACAGAACCCAACTATAAATCAGCAATAAAAAATCTGCATATAAAACTTCAGGTAATTCCCGCAGTCATGGCTTGTTATTTTACCAAACAATGTCTTCATGCATCACTTTTTTTCATGTTGATAACCGGGTTGTATAGTCACAACATAAAATAAAGGGGGAATTCCTTCTACAATCAGGAACTATCTTATCCGGATATACACTTATCTGGTAAAAGAATTCACAACGATGGTAAGCCAGTAAGAATAAATAAAATGGCTCAGCTTTTGCCTGCATCTTCTTAAAATCATTCTCATGCCTATACTTAATATTTTACTGGTGCTGGTTGTTGCAGGCGTTGTTCTCTGGCTGGTGAATACTTATATTCCAATGGACCGCAAGATCAAGAGTCTTCTTAATGCAGTTGTTGTGATCATCGTTATCATTTGGCTGCTCCAGGCCTTCGGAGTGTGGGGTTCATTGAAAAGTCTGCACACATAAAAAGACAATGCATTATGCCGTGGTTGGTTCCTGCCGGTACATTTAATTCAGGAAAATAGCCTTTGGTTCTTCTGGCAGACAAATACCAACCACGGCCTATTGCTTTTATTTATACTGCTCCACTTAGTTTTCCTTCAATTATTACTTATTTATAAGCCGCGATGCTGAATATTAACATGGGGGGAAATAAAATTCTTCCAAAAGGCAATCGGGGCAGGTAATTTGCTGTAATCTCATACCGGGTCGTCCTGGGACTGCATCCTTATTAGCAATGATCTTAAACCCAAAAGAATTCCATGTCAAACGCAACAACATTAAAAAGCAAAGCGGCAAAAAAGATACTGGTTGTTGAAGACGAAGGCGAAATGGGCCTGGTACTTGAAATGATCCTTAATGAAAAGAACTTCGAACTGGATTACGTCAATAACCTTTTATCGGCTGAAGAATATCTTCAGCAAAATCAACCCTCGGTCATCCTGCTGGATAATAAACTCCCGGATGGATTCGGTGTTGATTCTATCGGGTATATCAAAAAAAAGTATCCCTCCATTAAGATCATCATGATCTCCGGTTTTGGTTCTGCGCGGGATGTTGCTTTGGAAAACGGGGCAGATCTATTTTTTGAAAAACCTTTTTCGATAGAAGAACTCTACGAATCGATCCACCGGCTTTTACTTTGACATAAATGGCAACGACGAAACTATCAAGCTGCATTTATAAATGATCGTACCGTTTGTAATTCGCTTCGTTTAGAATTTGATTGGCCAATACTATTCAGCAATTTCTGGAAATACATCTTTGCTTCTGCTTTGTTACCGGACCTTTCTGCAGCAAGCCCGGCGCTGTAAAGAGCGTTAAACCGGTTGGAATGTGTTTCCAGTACCGACTTATATGCTTCAAGTGCTGCTGCCGGTTTATTCATATCCAGCAACATATCGCCCAGCAATTCACGGGCAGGAATAATTTCACCGGGAGTAACCGGGTGCTTTTCCGTTCCATCTTCCATATCCGCAGCAGCACGCATTAATTTTAATGCATTGTCATTGTTCCCCTCTTTATATTGGATCCATGCTTCTCCTGTATGGATCTGCACGGTTACCTGCGCCGCTTCTCTTGACATATTCTTTTGTTTACTCAAAACAAGCTGAAGTGATCTTAAATTATCCAGTTCTTTTTTTGCATCATCGGTTTTATTTTGATGAACAGCGCCAAGCAGTCTTGTAAAATGAATGATCGCTTTTTGCCAGGGAAATTTTTCCCATGGAAAACCAGGAGGATATATTTCCATCTCAGCTGCTTCTTTCCACATCCTTTTCTCCAGGAAATACCGGGCGGGCGAAGCAGCAAAAGCATATGCTACTTTAAAATTCACCGGGTCGACCTGCCGGATCGCCCTCAAATGATCAACTCTTTCTTTTGCAAGACTATCTTCTCCTTTTTGCAAATAAGCATAAACAAGATAATCCAATGCATGCAGCTCCTCATCCCATGACCCTTTTAATTTAGACTGTTCGGCATAGCATCTCCCGGAAGCAGCAGCGACCAGGTTTGACTGGATGCATTCATCCCAAAGACCCAATCTTGTAAAAATATGGGAAGGCATGTGCTGCGCATGTGCAGATGCAGGTGCGATCAATGCATATTTTCTTGCTGCGGGCAAAGCCATTTCAGCAAGACCGGGATAATCATAATTGTGAATGATATAATGCGCAATGCCGGGATGAAGCGGCTCCTCCTGGAATATCGCATTTAATATACCAAAGGCTTTTTTTTGCCTCGCATAAGTTTTATCAGCAGGATCGGCTGCAGCATTCAGCGCCAGTGAATAAAAAACCGGGGCTTCCTTATCATCAGGATAAGTAAGATAAATTTGTTCCATTGCCTTTTCAAACTTTAAAACACGATTGCGGTGATCGAGCTGATCAGCGTTCTCGTAAAAATTTGCAATGGCTTCGATATAATCGGATTCTCTTTTTGTTTTTTTTCCGACCGACCGGGCCATTTTAATTGCTTCTAAACCTTTCTCCAATTCCGCCGGAGACGGGGGAGCCCAAAGCGGATGAAAATTAGACATGGCAACTCCCCAGTAAGCCATGGCACAATCCGGGGCCTGGTCAATGATCTTTGAAAACTTTTTTTCTGATTCATCATATTCAAAAGAATGAAGAAGAGCAATAGCCATATTAAAATCGCCCCGGAGTTTTTCCGGAACGGTAGCAGAAAAAGATGTTACCCCTAATTGTCCTTCCCGTGGTCCGCAAGTAATAAGTTCTCCCCTCTTCAGGTCCATTGAACCGATACGATCCCGTGATGGGTCTTCCTTCGTGTTTTTGCAGGATATAAAAACCAGGAATGTGCAGCCAAGCAGTAATCGTTTTTGCTTATATCTGTTCATCATATATTGATTTATGAAAGACGTTTTTGAGAAAGGTAATTAAAATAATATAGTACCGGGAAATCATCCGATCTCCAGCATATTTTATGCCCCTTTTTCGAAACCTGGTAGTGCATGGGATTTAAGAAGGTATTATATCCAGTTCTTTGATTTGTTTTTTGTAGGCAGTTGGCATTACAAGCGATTTTAAAAACCAGTCTAATTTTATTTTACGGCTTAACTTATAGATTGAAATGATTGGAGTAAGCCAGGAAAATTTTCCCAGGCCCAATAACTGTTTTGCATGGCGTGGCACTACTAATTTCTGCGATTCAATTAATAATTTATAGCGTGTCCACCCAAGATGTTTGCGGTATTGTTTGTAAAGGTCAACCGTATAATGACTTTTTATAAGATCCTGCTGAAGATGTTCGTTTCGCATCAGGGTCCATTCTGTATAATTGGCGGGTAATCCTTTTAACCCCATTCGTGATCCTACACGATTGAATACATCAAAGAGATCTTCCTTTTCCGTGTCTGTCATTTTTCTTTCCAATAACTCAAATGATGCCTCGGAATAATGTATCAGCATAAAAAGCACATCCCGGTAAGCCCAGTCAGGTATCTGGCTACCGCGGTTATTTTCTACGGCAGCATGTATGGCAGCAATTTTATCAATGGCTTTATCGGCGGCTTCTTTTTCCGAAAAAACGATCTGTCTTGCATACATCACGGTTGAAAATAATCTTCCCAACGGATCCGCGGGAAGACGCCCCGTGAAATATAACCAGTCAACAGCTTTATTCAGTGCGAATTCGGCAGAAGCCCCTGCAAAAACAAACAACACAGTATCAGCTTTGCCCCAGATCTTTCTTACGACGGATCGCTTGTCCACAAAAAATTCCATATGCAAATTTATGTATTACGACGTGGCCGGTCATTTTCTTTACATGAACAGCAACGGCTGTTTTATCACCTGTACTTCCTTTTTCAGCGTATGAATAGTAGTGTGCAAAAATCAGCAAAGCATTATGCTTCAGTACGCTACCCCCCTAATAAAAAAAAAATAATAATAACGGCATCATCCTTGTAAATCCTATGTCGGAAACGGATTGTTTAACCTTTAAAATAATCATCATGAAAAAAATAATGATAGCATTACTGGTATTAATGACCGGTTTTGCGGTGAGTGCACAGGAAACTGCCGTTTACAAAGGAGATTCATATAAGACCAATAGTGTTCCCGAACCTATATTGATCAAATTCCTGGCAGTCCATACAGATCCTGTATTTGCCACATGGGAAACGAGTGATGCCTGGTGGCATGCTTCATACAAGGACGAAGAAACAAGTATGACGCATGTATATTATAGCAGGCAACCTTATTACCTCGTGCCTGTACCGGGCAGGGATGTGGAATACAAAGTGGTCTTACCTGTTATTAATACAGATGTACCGGCACATGTAAGAATAGCAGCCATTAATATTTACGGCGGCAAACTATACAGCATTACAAAACTAAAAATGGAAGGCCAGGATACTTACCAGATCGGTTTGATCGAAAATGGAAATCTCAGAAGTGTGTTAATGAATCCTAATCTCACAGCTTCTGCAGGAAAGATCCCTAAATAAATATAACAACGAAGTATTCAAAAATGACCCCGGAAATTTCGGGGTCATTTTTTTATTCTCATTTTATATCATAAAAAATTGATGAACATGAAGACATGTTTGGCCTAATTGTTGAAAAAAAGTCTTTGGAAACCTGATTTCTTTATTTAAATTTTTTTATATGAAAAAGAAAAGGATCCTGTTGATCGCCCTGGTTGCGGTCACAATAGCTATATTGGTTACCGCCTTTAATAAAGGCAATAAAACTACTTCTAACAAAGGCGGAAGCAACTATACGATAACAATGAATAATTCTGCCTTTTCTCCCGTCTCCTTAACTATCGCTGCCGGTGCCACCGTAACATGGATGAACGATGACAATGTGATACATGCGGTGACAACGGCTGACGGTAGTATTAAGACCGGCGATATAGCACCGACCTCTTCTTATAGTGTAACATTTAATACGGTAAGAACCTATAATTACTACGACGCACATAATACCAATATGACGGGTACGCTGATAGTAGCCAGTGCAAAAGATAGCGGAAGCCGCAATTAGATCATTGCCAGGTCAAAGCAAGATCCTTATTTATTTATTTCGGACTTATCAATCCGCAACCGATCCTTGAACCTGCATTGCCTGATGGCTGGGTGGTATAATCATCTTCTCCCCCGTGTACGATCATTGCTTTTCCTAAAATATTTTTATCGGCCCTGCCTCCCAGGGTCCACAGGTCAGTAGTTAAGGTAAGAGTGCCTTTCCCTTTTGCATTCAGTTTCACATTTCCAATATCGCCTGCATGAAAACTGGCTGATCCCCATTTTCCATGTTGTGTATTGCCGGGATTCCAATGACCATGCGATGCATTGCCATTATCAGCACAATCGCCATGCTCATGTATATGAACCGCTACCGACTTATTTGCTTTGGCAGCCACGGTAATATTAAGCGTCATCTTTACCTGGCCGTCTGTCATGGTTTCAAATGTTGCCAGTCCATTTACAGCTGTATCGGGATAGGTACCGCTGATCGTTGCTTCTGCATGAGCGACCGTGGGAACGGTCATTGTATCCATGACCGGTTCCGTCTTATTCATCGTATTATCTATTGTGGTACTGTCTGAATAAGTCGAGGTCCCTGTTTTTTTATCCGCATTATTACATGAAAAGAGAAGGCTGCAACCCAGCATGACAGAGGCAAACGGCAAAAGGCTTTTGAACTTTTTCATTTCTTATGATTTTGATGTAATTAGCCGCTGCAAATAGCCTGCCTTTTTTATTTCATGTCGTGCTGTTGATATACTATATGAACAATTACAGTTATTAGTGGAAAACCTTCCACAAGTATGCCGTTACCTGGGCGGCAAAGGTTGCCGTGGCCAAAAGACCCTATAAACTTTCCAGCATATTCATGAATATCTTTTCTTCCGCTTCCAGGTCGCAGTCATCATTTTTTTTACAGTCTTCCATTTTTTCCAGCAATTTTTCCATCTTACCATTCTCATACATTTCAAGAAGGGAAGGATGGACATAATATTTTTTACATACTGTCCTGCTATTACCCAGTTGCATAGAAACTTTATCCAGCACCTCTACTATTTTTTTCTTCGCTTCTTTTTCGTTTTCAAATGAACCCGTTTCTTTAAAAGCATTCAGAGCAGCAACCGACCCGCACCAGGTACGAAAATCTTTTGTGGTGAATTCACCTTCTGCAATGGCCTTGATGTAATCATTGATCATTCCCGATTCTATCGACTGTCTTTTACCTTCCTCATCGATATATTGAAAAAGTTCTTTACCCGGGATATCGCGGCATTGCATCACGATCTTTGAAAGTTTTTTACTTTGCAGGGATACCTGGTGCTCCACGCCTTTTTTACCCCGGAAAGTAAACTTGACAGTATTGCCTTTGATCTTTACATGCCGGTCTTTTAAAGTGGTAAGACCAAATGAACCGTAAAGTTTTTCATAGAATTCGTTGCCGATACGTATGCCTGTTTTTTCCATCAGGCTGATGACCAGGGCCAGCACTTTATTCAATGGCAATCCCGGGAGTGCAAGATCTTTTTTCAATTGCTTGCGGATAGTGGGCAATACTTTACCCAGTTCAAGCATGCGGTAAAACTTTGTCTTACTTCTCAATTGATTCCACAGTGGATGATAGCGGTATTGTTTCCTGTTCTTTACATCTTTTCCCGTAGCCTGCAGGTGTCCATTCGGCAAGGGGCATATCCATACATCCTCCCAGGCCGGGGGAAGCACCAGCAATTCGATTCGCCGGAGAAGGGTTTTATTTTTTACAAGTTTACCCCGGTATTTATAAATAAAGTTTTCTCCTTCTTTTATCCGGCAGATGCCATCATCGCTGCAGTTCACATATACTAAGTGAACAGCTTTTGCTGCCGCTTCAGGATCATTGCCCAGTTTTTTAAGCCGGCTTTTTTTCAGGGTAATGGGTGGCAGGGGTTCAGCCATACCTAACTATTTTAATTATTGATAAGATACGATGTTTTTTTTGCAAATGCTGTACCATGAGCATTGCTGAGCTTGGTATGGTTATTGGAAATCAAAGTATATAACTATTAATTCATTAAAATAATTTATGGCAAAGTCTAAAACCCCGTCAAAAAAGAAAGGAGCCAAAGCCCCGGCTAAAAAGAAGCCTGTAAAAAAAGTAGCTGCTAAAAAGAAAGCCGCTCCGAAAAAAGCTGTCACTACCCGTAAAAAAGCGACCAGCACCCGCAAAACTGCTGCAAGGGTAGCAAAAAAAACGCTGCCCAAAAAAACAATGAAGAGGAAAACAGCAGAGACAGTAACAAAGCAAAAAACAAAAAAGAAAGAGAATAAGAAAGCGGTAGAAAAAATAGAGACCCTGCTCCCTCCTGTTGAGGAAAAAGCTGCGGAAGTAAATAGTACTGCAAGCGCCTTTGTGCCGGGTTTGGATAAAAAATCAATGGAGCAGGCAGCAATGCGCAATTATGATAACCATCATATCCGCTTATCGAACAGGAAAGGCGGGATAAAACCTACCGGTAAAAAGCCGTTATGGTCGAGATGATGAATAGATGATAGATAATAGTTAATAGATGATAGTTGATCGGCAGCCGGGACAATCACCTGAGATGATATTCTTTCTGCAAGAGATCAAGAAGTTGTTTTGCTTCTGCGATCATTCCTTCAGCAGAGTTTGTAGCAGTGGCTAAAAATATTTTAAATGTGAAAGCCTGGTTATAGAGCATTTTTGCCATTTTAATATCATTGGTTATAAAGCCTGGATTGCCTTTTGTTTTTATCCCGCTGTCCAAAAACGAACCTACAGGATTAAGCTTGTCGTATGAAGTCATATCCATGAATTCAATAAGGTACTGCCTGTATTGGACAACCTGGTCATTTAACTGCTTGTCAAGTTCTTTCAATAATATGGTTTTGCTGTCATAATCTGTGATGGCATTGGAAACATTCCACTTTCGTATCAGCCGCATGTTCCCGGCATTTTTTAACTGTTGGATCGTTCTGTCGGTAGGGTAATAACGCATGAACCGGCTTAATTCCTTGCTGTAATTATAAAGGTCGTTCGAGTTTTTGAAAATATCGGTGTTGCGGATGCAGTACTGCACGGAATCACAATACTTCACCATATTGTCATTAAAGTTCCTGTAGATCCTGACCTGGGCGGTATCTCTTTTCAGGTCTTCAACCAGCGAATGAATAAATTGTTTTTCCCGGTGATGTTCAATGGTGCGTTCCAGTTGCCATTCAGCCAGGAAGCCGCAAAACACAGCCAGGAATAACATGAAAAATTCCCAGAGATAATGTGTCCATTTTTTTTTCGGGTGATTACCCGGAGTATGTGAATGCCGATGAACTTCCATAGTTCTGTTTATTGATACAATTTACACCTGCCAGGACTGAAAAATCACCAAACCTGGTATATTTCCCGTGAACCGGTGAGATACATATCATGGAATCCTTTCATCGTTTCAGTCATTTTCTTCATCGCCTCCGTATCCTGTTTATATTTCTCCCAACTCTGTTCATAAGCAGCAAGATTTTCATGCTTGCTTACCATGACTACTTTGTTAAACGGGCCGGTCATATCAGTCATGATATAAACCAACTCAGTATTCCCGGTCATTGCTTCTTTGAACATTTTAGCAACTTTCGAAGCATTACCGGGTTTGCAGATAAAAATGTCGTGAACGAGGATCATAATCATTTTTTTATTTGTTTAAAATAATATCGACACCCTAAAGTTCATAAACCCCGGGAATATTAGCAAAGAATTCATTGGTTCGTGTGGCCGGTGGAAGAAAACAGGAACCCGGCGTAAAAGTTGCTAACTTTTTAAAAGTTGGCAACCTTTTTGAAATTTATCAATGTACCAGGAAGGGTTGCCAATCTTCAGAAGGCCGGCAATCTTGTACAAGTTGGCAGTTCCTGAATGAATATGAAGAAGAAAAAAGAAACTTTATGGCAACTACTGAAAAGACTGGATCATGAAGCCGGCCAGTTCAATTTCCATTTGAATGAAGCCAACCGCTATTTCGATAGCGCTGCCAATGCCACCAGTAAGCTCCTGAAAAAACAGGAAGAAGACTTGCACGAGCTGATCAGGAAGATCAGGAAGCCATTGAGGTCTTTACTCCGAAAGAAGAAAAAAAATAAGCAATAACAAGTTCGAAGATTTTTATTTTACCGCACATTAAGAACAACTGAAAAGTTATAAGGGATCAGACTTGGGGATAATATCCTTTTTTACTTTAGGCCAGTTGGAGGATTTAAGATTCAGAACATTCCATAATTTAAGATCTTTTGTAACTGAAAATAGGCCTCTTTCTGTCATTATTAAAATACTTTTACCATCAGGGGTTGCAGAAATATCATCTATTGAGCTGTTAAAATTAATAGTCAGTTCATCAAGCTTCTTCGAGTAATTGCCATAATGCATCCGGTCATTTGAAATGGTATATATATATTTTTTACGATCACTTCTAAAAATTTTGATCCTGGAATTGCTATTGTAATTTACGATTGGTTTAACAGGAAATGAATTAATACCAAAGGCATATACATCACCGGAGAAATCATTAGCTATAACATGGTTTCCCGATGAATCAAAGAGAATATTTAATGAAACGAATTTATTTAACCCCGTCTTGTTTAATAAAACCGGCAAATATATTTTATCCTCAATAATATTCTTTGTTTCAATGATGTACCAGTTATTTCTATTATCTGTAAATGCCAAATATTTATCGTCATACCCTAAAAAAGCATTTAAGCTGTGGATCCCGAATTGAGCTTTATCAACGGCCGTATCCAGTCTAATGCTTTTTAAGGTTGATAGATCAATATAATAGTTTGGTCCCCTATATCCTTTTACAATAGCGAACTTTCCATGCTTATCTGTAATAACTTCATAAGTATATTCATCCGAAGAAGTATCACTCATGAATGGTTGATCCGTATTATAATTAATTGGGGTATCAGTATTTGTTTTAATTATAAACAACTTGGTATAATCATATACCTGGCTAAAGAAGAATAAACTATCATTTGGACTAAAGCTAAAATTAATATATCCATCCGCAGAATATAATCCCTTCACAAGGTATTTAGTGTTTTCCGGGCGTAAATCATTTATTGGAATAATAAAGAAATCTTTTGATTCCTTTTTATTATTATCACCCTGCCTGTACCGGTATCCACACAAAAGGCTGCCACCTTCACTAATCCCAAGCATCCCATATTGCTTTTTCCCCGGATCAAACAATCTTTCTCCAAAAGATTGGATTTCCCCATTGCTTTGCTTCTGCAGATCGAGTGCATACATATTTCCCGATTCACCAATAGCATAGAATATTCTTTCGTGATTGTCAAAACCATATATTTCAATCGGACCAGATAATGGTTCATTAATAAAATAAGCGAGTTTAAATCCAGAATCCGGGATATTTCGGTATAAAAGCATTTTTTTATAGGTATTAAGAAATAGCCAATTTCCTTTGTCACTTATCTGAAATTCGCTACCAGCGAAAAACCTGTTTATTAGTTTCAATGAGTTTGTGTTTTCCCATACCAATATTGAATCCCGGACGGAAGCGACCAGGATACGTCCATTTGTGCTCGTTTTCCATTTCATAGCATTCCCTTCGTAAACATCTGTCATCGTGTACTTAACCCGGGGAGGAAATAAAAAAAGAAAGATCAATAAAGTAGCAAGCGGAATAATTAAAATCGCGGTTGAAATAGCTTTATTTGTACGTTCCTTTCTTCTGCAAATTTTAATGAATTCAAAAATATCTTTCGTTTTAAGATCGTCATTTTCACTGAGCCATCGCTCTGCTTTTTTTAGTCTTTTTCCACGATATATATACTCTTTATTTTTCTTATTCTCTTTCCAGTCGTTAATAGATTCCTCAAGACTGATCTTATACTTTAAAGCATCTCTTTTATTTTCCACCCATTCTCTTAACCGTCGCCATTGTCGTATTAAAACTTCATGCACCACCCCTATCCAAATCCTTTTTTCATCATCCTCATTTATTTTTAGCAGCCGGCTGTGCGGGCCGGAGAGAAAGGTGATTGCATCTTCAATTTCCAGCTGGGAAAAACTGTTTTCAAGTTCATTAACTAACATTTTCTTCTCCACCGTTCTCCTGACATCTTCTTTCGATTCAGTTAACTCAATCAGACGGAGAAAAATATTTTTTAAAAGATTTGTTTTTCTCGTATCATTACCGTCTGATGTATAATCCTTAAATACATTTTCGGCATGCTTTTCAATGATTCTCTCGATACCTTTTCCTTCTGAGAGTTTATTGTAATCGCTAATCATGAGTTTTTGTAA
>DATHDV010000182.1:0-17067 GCA_035318845.1 Chitinophagaceae bacterium | reverse complement strand
TAAGTGTAGCAGAGCTTTTTGCAGTGGCCATAAGAAATGCGTTTGAAAACAAAAGTATTACAAGCCTGTTCATTCATTCGCAGCGAAGAGATAAGTAGAGGGGCTGGAATAAAGAATGAGAAATAAGAAATAAGGAATAAGAAAGTGTTCAGGCTCCGTAGGAGCCAAAGGTCGGTAGAAAGATAATAAAGCATTGACAGCGCCCCGTAGGGGCGCAACATTGATGAGTAGCGAACAGAAAGTTGAAGAGTGCGACGCAACAGACGATGATAGTAGTACGGAAGCCGGGTAAATAAAATATTTAAAGAGTAAACAAACAAACAACATAAAAAATGAAAACAATTACCATCGAAGGTCAACTGAGGACCGGATTCGGGAAAACAGCCACCCGGCAACTCCGCTCTCAGGAACTGGTGCCCGGTGTAATTTATGGCGGCCCGCAGGAGATCAATTTCCACGCTCCTGCTGCGGCATTCAGATCACTGGTGTACACTCCAAATTTTCAGCAAGCTGAAGTAAAGCTTGATGGAAAAAGCTATCAATGCATTATGAAAGATCTGCAGTTTGATAAAGTGAGTGAAAAACTCATTCATATAGATTTGCTGGAACTGGTAGAAGACAAAAAAGTGATCGCTGACATTCCTCTAAAGTTTACAGGTGTGGCGAAGGGGGTAAAGGATGGTGGAAAAATGACCATCAAAATGAATTCATTAAAAGTAAAAACATACCCAAAATACCTGAAAGAGCAGATTGAAGTGAATGTTGAAAACGTAGAATTGAATGGCAATATCCGTGTTGAAGATGTTAAGATAGAGCATTACGAGATCCTGAATTCTCCCCGTATCCCCATTGCTTCAGTAGCATTGACAAGGGTATTGAAACAGGAAGAAGCTGCTGCACCTGTTGCCGGCGCTGCTGCACCTGCTGCCGCTGCTGGTACTCCTGCTGCTGGTACTGCCGCCGCTGCCACACCTGCCGCCGCTGCTGCTCCCGCCGGAAAAGAAAAAAAGGGGAAGAAATAAACTCTTTGTTATTAAAAAAGAAACCCGTGTCAGCAGATGCGGGTTTTTTATTTTGATACACCGATATTTGAATATTGATTATTAAAGATGAAATTTTTAATTGTTGGTTTGGGAAATGTTGGCAATGAATATGCACATACAAGGCACAATATCGGCTTTGATGTGGTGAATGCGCTTGTCCAAAAACATGGCGCTAGTTTCCGGGCAGACCGGCTTGCTTATGTATCGGAAATAAAATTAAAAGGAAAGACCCTTGTTTGTATTTGCCCCAGCACCTTTATGAACCTGAGTGGTAAGGCGGTCAAGTATTGGATGGATAAAGAAAAAATTGCTTTTGAGAATATGCTGGTGATCGTTGATGATATTGCATTACCAACTGACAAACTCCGGCTGAGACCCGGGGGCAGGGATGCCGGGCATAACGGGCTTAAAAGCCTGCAGGAGATCCTGGGGACATCTGGTTATCCCAAACTCAGGTTTGGAATTGGTAATGATTATCCTAAGGGTCATCAATCTGATTTTGTGCTTGGCAAATGGAAAAAAGAAGAAGAACCCCTCATGAAACTAAAGATAGAAAAGGCAGTTGAAGCGATTGAAACCTTTGCTTTGCAGGGCATTATACCTGCTATGAACCAGGTAAATAATCAGGCGTTTTCACTATGATAAATCAGATTGATTACTTACTTTAGCAGCCCGACCTTTTTTAAAATCCAATAGACATAATGATGGCCTGAATATATACCGGATGAACATCCTGTAACATTGTATCCGGTGTATTTAAACAAAACACCACCAGTTTATGAAAATTTTTTGTGTAGGCCGTAACTATGCAGCACATGCTGAAGAATTGGGTAACGAGGTTCCTGATGAACCGATAATTTTTATGAAGCCCAAGAGTGCTATGCTGCAGCCTCATACGCCATTCTATTATCCTGAGTTCACCAATGAACTGCATTATGAATGTGAATTGGTGCTCCGCATCTGTAAGAACGGGAAATATATCCAGGATAAATTTGCTGCCAAATATTATGATGCGATAACAGCAGGCATTGATTTTACCGCAAGGGATATTCAGAACGAATTAAAAGAAAAAGGACTTCCATGGGAAAAAGCAAAAGCCTGGGATAATTCCGCCGTAATTGGTAAGTGGGTCCCTTTACCGGCAATAAAAAACAAAAAAGATATTAATTTCTGTTTGTATAAAAATAAGGAATTGGTGCAACAGGGAAACTCATCCCTTATGATCCACAGCTTTGATAAGATCGTAGCTTATATCTCCAATTATTTCTCCGTTAATATCGGTGATGTCATTTTCACCGGTACACCGGCAGGTGTAGGTGAAGTGGTGGTGGGAGATGAACTGGAAGCTTTTATTGAAGATGACAGTATGTTTACGCTGGAAGTTAAGTAAGCATAGTTTCTGGTTGCTGGTTACTGGTTATCCTAAAACAGTTAATTGCAATATAGCATCCGCAGCTTAGTATTAAATCTTCGAACTTGAAAAACCAGTAACCAGTAACCAGCAACCAGTAACCAGTTCCTTTCCCGTAAATTTGCCCCACACATTTTTTGTTTGCAGTAAATGATCGATATAAACATACTACTTAAGGCTTACCGCTTAATGAGCCAGGTAAAAGTTATGGCTGAAACCTATGAAGCCAATCGTTCTGTCTGTAAATATGTTCACTCCACATCCCGCGGACATGAAGCGATCCAACTGGCTACAGCATTTCAATTAGGCCCACAAGATTTTATAAGTCCTTATTATCGTGACGAAAGTATTTTATTAGGTCTTGGTTTTACCCCTTATGAACAAATGCTGCAGTTGCTGGCAAAGGGAAACGATATTTTCACCGGCGGCCGTGAATACTATTCTCATCCGAATTACAAAGCTGATGATAAACCAACAATGACTCATCAAAGCAGTGCTACAGGAATGCAGGCCATACCTACAACGGGTATTGCCCAGGGAATTCAATACAAGGAGAAATACAATACTGCTCAATTGCGAAAAGGTTTGAGCGGAGAACTGCCAGTAGTTATCTGTTCATTAGGCGACGCCAGCATAACGGAAGGGGAAGTAAGTGAAGCCTTTCAATTTGCCGTGCTGAAACAATTACCCATTATTTATTTGATACAGGATAATGACTGGGGCATCAGTGCGACATCCCAGGAATCAAGGGCCATGAATGCTTTTGAATTTGCTGCCGGCTTCAAAGGAATGAACAGGGTACAAGTGGATGGAAGCGATTTTGAAGCTTCCTATTCGGTGATGAAAGAGGTTTGCGAATTCGTGCGCCGGGAAAGAAAACCTTACCTCGTGCATGCACAGGTCCCACTGCTCGGGCATCACACCAGCGGTGTAAGAAAGGATTTTTACCGGTCGGATGAAGATTGGGCAAAACATCTTGAGCATGATCCGAATCCAAAATTGAAAAAGAAATTGCTGGAGAGAGAAGTGAGTGAAGAAGAGATCAAACAAATAGAAAAAGAAGCTGCTGAGTTGGTGGCTGTTGATTTTGCAAAAGCTGTTGCATCACCTGAACCGGATCCTGCAACCATAGAAGACCATGTGTTTGCACCCACTCCTGTAACAGAAGAAAAAGGAGAGAGAAGTCCCGCAGGTGCAGAAAAAATAATTATGGTGGATGCAGCCCTGTTCGCCATCCGGGAAATAATGGAAGAACACCCGGAAGCTGTTTTGTACGGCCAGGATGTAGGTAAACGTTTGGGCGGTGTTTTTCGTGAAGCGGCGACACTCGCCGACCAGTTTGGCGATCACAGGGTTTTTAATACGGCCATACAGGAAGCTTATGTAGTAGGTTCTGCTGTTGGTATGAGTGCTGTAGGATTAAAGCCGATCGTGGAAGTTCAATTCGCTGATTATATCTATCCCGGCTTTAATCAATTGGTAACAGAGGTTTCAAAAAGTTGCTATCTCAGTTGCGGTAAATTTCCCGTCTCCATGATACTTCGTGTTCCTACAGGTGCTTATGGAGGAGGCGGTCCTTATCACAGCGGTTGTGTAGAGACAACCGTCCTTTCCATTAAAGGATTAAAAGTTGCCTATCCTTCCAATGCTGCTGATATGAAAGGATTGATGAAGGCTGGTTATTATGATCCGAACCCGGTGGTAATGCTGGAACATAAGGACTTTACTGGAGCAAAGTGCCCGGCACAGAAGATGCAAAGACCCAGGAACCTTCCAAAGATTATATTCTTCCCTTTGGCAAAGCCAATATTGTTTTACAGGCCAATAAAAATAAAACAGAGAATGGTGAAAGCTGCGTAGTGATCACTTATGGAATGGGAGTGTATTGGGCAAAAGCCGCTGCAAAAAATTTTAACCAGCAGGTTGAAGTTGTTGATCTGAGAACCTTATTTCCGCTTGATGAAGAATTGATCTTTGAAAGAGTGAATCTGCACGGGAAATGCTTGGTGCTTACTGAAGAGCAACAAAACAATTCGTTTGCCGAAGCATTGGCAGGAAGAATTTCTAAAAATTGTTTTAAATCTCTTGATGCGCCGGTTGAAGTGCTGGGTGCATTGAATGTGCCGGCTGTACCGATGAACATCGGGTTGGAACAAGCTATGTTACCGAATGCGGAGAAAGTCAGTGTTATTTTGAAACAACTACTTAGTTCCTGATCACTTTTTCAAATTCAATTTTATCTGCAACTCCTCCAACTGCTTTTGATCGATCGTTGAAGGTGCATCCAGCATCACATCTCTTCCTGAATTATTTTTTGGGAAAGCAATAAAGTCACGGATGATCTCACTGCCACCGATGATGGCACAAAGACGGTCGAAGCCAAAAGCGATACCACCGTGCGGTGGAGCTCCATATTCAAAAGCGCCAAGTAAAAAACCGAATTTATGTTGTTGTTCTTCTTTATCCATACCCAGGGCCGCAAACATCTTCTCCTGTAATTCCCTTTGGAAAATTCTTATGGAACCGCCCCCAACTTCATTCCCGTTCAGCACCATATCATAAGCATTGGCTTTGATATTTGCATACGGATGATTCAGGTATTCAGCCGCATTTTTTATAACGGGATCGTTATTGATCATGGTTTCGATCTGGGATGGTTTGGGAGAAGTGAAGGGATGATGACGGGCTACCCAACGGTTATTTTCTTCATCATATTCAAACAACGGAAAATCCAGTACCCACAGGAGTTTAAATTCATCATCTTTTCTTAAGCCTAAACGGGTTGCCATCTCCATCCGAAGATCGCTGATAGCTTTTCTTGTTCTTTCCTCCGCACCTGCAAGAATTAAAACAAGATCGCCTGCTTTTGCATTAGCCGCATCAGCAATGGCTTTTAGTTTTTCTTCGCTGTAGAATTTATCTACGCTGCTTTTATAAGTCCCATCGGTATTGCCCCCCTTCGCTGAAGCTTCGGCGGGCAAGCATTTAATATATACAAGACCTTTCATTCCTATCTGTGGACGTTTCACCCATTCAGTCAGTTCATCCGTTTGCTTGCGGCTGTACTCACTGCAACCAGGCACGGCAATGGCTAAAACAGTTTCAGCATCATCAAATACTTTAAAGCTGGCTCCATTTATCAGATCAGCATTGTCTTCTTTGTCAACATAAACTGTAACTGGTTTTTTCAGGTTCAGCACTTTCATGTCAAAGCGGATGTCCGGTTTATCATTTCCATAATTCCACATCGCATCTTCCCAGGTTATCCGTGGCAGGGTTTCGGTATAATCAATCCCTTTTACTTCTTTGAAGATGGATTTCACCATCCCTTCGAACATATTCAGAATGTCTTCCTGTTCTATAAAAGCCATTTCACAATCGATCTGGGTAAATTCCGGTTGTCGGTCTGCCCTCAGGTCCTCATCTCGGAAACATTTTACGATCTGGTAATAACGATCGTAACCGCTTATCATCAATAACTGTTTAAAAGTTTGTGGCGATTGCGGCAATGCATAAAACTGTCCCGGGTTCATCCTTGAAGGCACCACAAAATCCCTGGCGCCTTCCGGTGTTGATTTAATAAGAAAGGGAGTTTCAATATCAATAAAACCCTGTTGGTGTAAATAGTTTCTTGCAGCACGGTTCACGGCATATCTCAATTCAATATTTTTCTTTACAGTATTGCGACGCAGATCAAGAAAGCGGTATTTCATCCGCAGGTCCTCACCGCCATCCGTGTCATCCTGGATGCTGAACGGTGGCAGGGCGGACCTGTTCAGTATTTTAAATTCAGCAACGGCAATTTCAATTTCACCGGTTGGGATATTCAGGTTCTTATTGCTCCGTTCATTCACTGTTCCTCTTGCCTGCAATACAAACTCACGCCCCAATGGATCTTTCTCAAGCAACTTATTCAATTCTTCGCCAAATACCAGTTGAGTAATGCCATAGCGATCACGAAGATCAACGAAAGTAATAGCGCCGAATTTGCGGATCGTTTGCACCCAGCCGGCAAGTGTAATTTCTTTGCCTTTGCTTTCAATTCTTAATTCACCACAGGTATGCGTTCTGTACATGTTAGTTCTTCCTTTTCTGAGGCGTAAAGATAATAAGGCAGGCTTATTTTAAAGGGTTTGATTTTCAGTTATATTCGTAGAACAAGACTCGCTATGCCACCGGGGGATACACTCATTCTGAATAACCTTGACGAACTGCCGGATTCGATCCGGCAGATTGTTGATTCATTAATGGGCCTGCATTCGTACCAGGCACCTGATGAGCAGAAAGGGCCCCAGTATCTCCTTCCTGAATGGTTGATGTTCCTGATTTTATTGTCAATCATTGCTGCTTCGGCATATTTTTATATTATAAGACCTGCA
This sequence comes from Chitinophagaceae bacterium, assembly GCA_035318845.1. Classification (GTDB taxonomy): domain Bacteria; phylum Bacteroidota; class Bacteroidia; order Chitinophagales; family Chitinophagaceae; genus JJ008. Next base: position 10,234 of record DATHDV010000182.1, on the reverse strand, counting down.
TCTGCTCAAAAAAGAAGGGTTAGGAAAATATTGGCCGATGATTCGGCCGGCAGTGCTGTTCTTGGTATGCAGTATGATCTATGGTTAAGTAAAGACAATCCATATTACAAGTCATTACCGGCCGACCTGAAAAAAAGATTTATACGCCGGGTGGTTGAGTTTAAAGAATCGAAACAATTCATTTATCATTTCATGGAGCCCAACGAACAATGTTCTGTTCTTATCAGCGGTGCGGCCATCCAACTTACTTTTGGTTTGAAAAGATTTCTTATCCAATTCTTCCCGGTTATTAATGTTATTAAGCAAGCATATACTGTCCATGGGAGGGACAAGGTACTGGAAGGGCATGTACAGGTTAATAACCACTCTATTAATATTTCATGGAATAATTTTATTGCTGACTACGGGGATTATTCAGATTCAGAAAACCTGGGCCTGCACGAGATGGCCCATGCTATTTCATATGATTTCTTGTATGGCTATCAGGAAAACAGGACTGCCGCTTTTACTGCCAGGTTCAAAGAATATATACAGGATGCAAGACCGGTCTTTAAGGATCTCTGCCAGGGCAGGAATGACCTTCTTGATGATTATGGAAGTCTTAATGTGGAAGAATTCTGGGCGGTTTGCATTGAAAGTTTTTTTGAGAACTCTGAAGAATTCAGCCGCAAATTGCCTGATTTATACCAGTCTGTAGCAGACGTATTGAACCAGGACCCTTTGAAACCGGGTAGAATACTGAACAAAGAATTGGCCGGGCTTGCAAATTGACGATTTGTTGTCTATATTTAAAGTCCGAACCGACCCAGTGAAAATGAAAAACCGATAAAATCCAAACTATGATCACCATCACTCTCATTTATTTTGCCCGCCGTCTTTATTTTCAGTACAAAAAAAAGAACCCTGTTCTTGCTACATAGTCACGGCATGTTTTTCCTTTAATTCTTTTGGCCGCAATACCGCATAGTAATATAGCAGTATCAATGCTCCTATAGAAAAAGGTATCAAGGCAAGGTGTTTGCCTGTATAATCCCTCCACACATTCATCGTATCAAAATGAAAGAATTCGCTGATCATCCAGTAAGCATTGGCGCTGATCCAGAAAACAATGGCCAGGTTATGCGCCAGCTCAGATTTGATCTGGCGGTTCTTCCAGGCTATCCAAATGGCCACCGATAAAGTCGGGACGATCATCGTGATACCCAATTCTTTCCAGATCATGCACCAGCTGATATCTTTCATCAGCCAGAAAGCAATATGCATATTTTCCATTTTACGGAACCGGGCGGGAATGCTATAAAAGGTTTCCTTAGATTGACTCATAAAAGTTTGCCGGAGTTTTATCGCCGGCATTTATAAAAATAATGATTTGATAAAATCAAAGATTGTTTCCGCAAAGTATTTTGCCCCTAAATCCTCTAAAGGGGACTTTCCCGCCTGGCTAAAATTTTTGAAAACCTTTTTATGTCTGCTTCAGGAGTGACCGGCGTATTATGAAGAAGGTGATCAACTAATTGTTTTGCAAAAAATGGAGCTAAGGAGCAACCCTTGGTGCCCATGCCGTTTAAAATGCCGATGTTTGGATGAAGAGGATGTAAACCAACAAAGGGTCTTCTTTCCAATGTGGCGGGCCTGATGCCGGAAAGATGATCCATAATTTTAAATGGCATCTTCAGCCACTCTTTCAAAAGCAGTTCTGTTCTTTCCCGGAATTCTTTCGTTGGATCGGGGTTGTCAAATTCCCAGGTATAATTGGAGCCAACCCACCACAAAGCCCCCATCCCCTGAAGGGGGGTAAGTAACATTCCTTTTTTATAGATTTTATCTTTAGGCAAATCGGGAATCTCAATTAGTAATGCTTCTCCTTTGTTTGGAGCAAAAGGCAGTTGTTTAAAATATGGATTATTGGCACTGCTGTTACCATCACAGAAGATAATTGCTGATGCAGTGATGTCTTTAAATTGAATTTTATCTTTTGATATTTTTAATTCATTTAATTCAAATTCTTCTTCCAGTAGCTGATCTTTTGATCCCAGTTGCTGCCGCCATGCCGGTAATAAGGATTCAATATGAGCTGTATAGACCGGGCGGATCTCACCACAGCCAAATTCATAATTAAACAAATGGTTGAAATGATTTTGCTCGGGATAGCTATGCACATACTTGCTTTTTTCTTCTACCCGCTGAATAAAACTGACCCTCATTTGAGGACTGGGAAAGAAGTCGATGATATTTCTATGAGAGATAGGGTGGATGTTTAGTTCAGTTCCGATCTGGTGATATGCCTGCCATGCAAAAGGAAGGACTTCATCAGCCATCCAAACTTCCACATGCCTTCTCCCGGTTACCGGGTTGATGATACCGGCAGCGATCCTGGAAGGGGCGTTGGAGAAATTATTATCTATTACAACGAAGCTCTTTTTTTCTTTTTGTAAATAATGGCTGAACCATGTCCCTGAAATACCCTGTCCTATGATCAGATAGTCAACCTGCATGCGCAAAAATAAAGACTCAAGAATCAACAATCAGTATTCAATTTTCAAATATCGCTCCGACTTGAGTGTTGTGTGTTGAATATTGAGTCTTGATTATTTACCTCATTCTACATTTATGCGAATTCCCTCTGAATGTGAACTGAATTCCGGCGCATACATACACTGTATCGTTGTAATTCCATTGCTGAAATTACCTGCATGGGTAACAAACAGCGGGTACTCGAACACATAAGTCCCTTTTCTTAAATAACTGAAAAAGAAATTAGTGCTGGCATCCTTCGTGCTTTCATAATAGCCAAGACCACCCTGGTATTTATATTCGCTCAATACATTCACAGGCTCCATGGCTGATGCCCTCATGTCTTTCATGTGCACATATTCCATATCACGGTCAACACGAAGTTCTACCCTTACTTTTATCTTGTCGCCTATTTTGATCACATCACCCTCATTCACCGGTGTGAGAACCGGCCCACGATCCGTATTTTTTTCTACAAATAATTTCTTCACCAGTTTTAATGGGGTAGAAGCAGTGGTTATTTTATCCAGGTCTTCAAAATATTGCCAGTAAACTCCACCCCATGTGGCGGCCCCCCCACCCCCCGAAGGGGGGATTTTGGAAGACCCTACTGTTACTGAGATGTTTCCCATATCTGCAGTAACCTTTTTGCCTTCAATTGTTTTTTTGAAATAACCCGTTCCGGCTTCCTGTCCCGCCTCAGTTGACCTGATAGTGGTGTTGCTGCCCAGTTTTATTTCTACAACAGGCTCGCTACTTAGCCCCCCGATAGCTATCGGGGCTGTTCCCTGCAACAATAAAGCATAGCAGGCTTCTGCCGTGGCTTTTGTTGTTTTCCAGTTACTGGTTTGTTTATTTTTCAGCAACCATGTTCTCAGATCATCCACCGACTTTATATCTTTACCCACTTCCTGGAAAGTTTCAATTAATAATGCCTGCGTCTCGATCGGGGCCTGGTACCAGAACCAGCCTGCTGTTTGGTCTTTCCAGTACATACCCAGTTCTTCATTGGTGATGGATGTTTCTTTCAACGACTTCAGAATTGCGGCAGGGGTTTTTGTATCACCGGTCCTGTTTAGTGCCAGCGCCATCATGCCCTGCATATATTTACTTTGGCCCACCCAGTATTGCTGCGCCTGTTTGTAATAATAATTATAGGCGGTTTGTGAAGCAGCTTCAATTTTATATTCCGGGAAGAAACTCCGCATATATAAATATTGAATTTGTGTGGACCCGATATTTTGCTGGTTCAGTTTCACTTTGTATTTGATAAGATCATCATAGTCCTCTTTTATTTTCCTGTCCAGGTATGGGATCGCATTTGCCAATATCAGTGTAAGCTTTGTATCCTGTCCTTTGGCGTATGCTTTTAATTTTTTCAGATGACCAATGCCTGTAGTAATGTATTGAGTGATGTACCTGTCATCCGGTCCGCCGGTAAACCATACAAAACCGCCATTGCTGCTCTGCATTTGCTTTAATTTTTCGTAGGAGCTGTTCAGTTGCTCATTCATCTTTATCATATCAAAAAGTATAGCGATATTCTTTTTCTGTTCCGATTCGTTCTTTGCCTGTAATACCCAGGGTGTTTCTTCCAGCAATACGGCTTTCAATTCCTGGTTCTTTTGCAGGTTGCTCATCAGCGCTGCTGTATCTTTTATTTTCCATTTTTCAAAAACCTGTTTGATGCGGGGAGATGAATTGGAAATAAAAGTTGCCAGTGAATTGGCATAATACCGGTTCCATGTTTGCTCGGCGCATTCATAAGGATATTCCATCAGGTAGGGCAGGGCTTGCACGGCATACCAGGCGGGGTTGGATGTATATTCAAGCGTTAATGCATAGTTCTGTAATGTTTCACTTTTACCCGAGTTCAATAATTTGTCAAATGTAAAATTCTTTGTTCCTGTTCCTCTCATCGGCAAAGGCATTGTTTCTGTTACCAGCATCCTGTTGGTAAGAACAGGCATCGCATTTTCTTCACCATCGCTGTAATTGCCTGCTTTGGCAACAATTCTCCATACCAAGGCTTTATTGAAAAGGTAAGGTACCTGTATAGGAAATCTCACTGCTTCACTTTGACCTGCAGCTACTGTGAAATATTGATTCGGCGCCATATTATTGAACCAACCGTCCACCGCCTCATTGGTAGTTGCATCAACCAGTTGTAATTCTGCAGTACCTGTCAGTTCTTTATCGGTGAGGTTGACAATCTTGGAACTGAATTCCATTCTATCACCTTCCCTTAAGAATCTTGGCGCATTGGGTTGCACCATTAATTCTTTTTGTGTAACGATCTCTTTAGTACTGCTGCCAAATGACGCATCTTTTGTATGTGCCAGCGCCATGAATTTCCATTTGGTCAATGCTTCGGGCATGGTAAAAGAAAATTCAATCGCACCTGTTGAATCGGTGTGCAGGTCGGGGAAGAAGAAAACTGTTTCGTTGAAGTTCTTGCGGATCTTGACATCAGCGCCCTGCTGACCTTGTTGCTGACTTATTCCTAAGAAAGGAACAGCAGTTGTAACAACTGTATCAGACCTACCATCCCCATTTTTTTGCTTTTCTGTAATATTTAACCCCGAGACTTTTCCGACTAACCCAACTTGTAAGTTGACATCTTTGTATTCTAAATTGGCTGACGCATTTGCGACGGTTGGCATTGCTCTCATACCTCGCAGTGTAATTCTGTCATAATATATTCCATTGTTATTTTCATTAAACAAATAGTCATATCGCTTATCAACATATTTACTTTCAAATTCACTGATATTCCGTTGTGTTGATTCTATTTTTGTAAAATTCTGTGAGCCATTCCAACCCTGGTTGTTATAATAAGAAGGCCAGATAGTTGGTTGACTCCAGCCATGAGGATAAAACTGGTCAAGCGATGCATCATACATACTGGCCAGCATTTCTGCTGCTACCTTTTCTTTTTTATAACCACTGATCTTTACTTTCCATTTTTCTTCACTGCCGGGTAATGTTTTATCACGGTAAGTGGCATATTCAATGCTAAGTTCTTTGTTGGTCCAGGGAACACTAATGGTTTGATTCAACCGGTAAAAACGATTGTGTTTGATAAACATCCAGCCAACACCATACCCACCCCTGTCTGATTCGGCAGCAGGGAAGCTGAAGGTTTTTTTCTCGTTGTTGAGTTTAATAAAAGAGTAGTTGGATGTTCCTTTGTCCAGTTGATGTACTACAAATAAGTTATCTGCTGATGTTCCAAATTCAACTTTTGCGGTTTCACCGGGTTCAACTGTTGTTTTCTGAACACCGGTCCATAAATAATCAGGATGGTTCAATTGATTACTTTTTTCATCAAAGAGTTCAATATATTTTACATCTTTTACCAGTTCACCATTCTTATCTTTTGTTTCCATTTCAATCACATAAAACCCGGGTTGAAATTTCCCGGTCCCGACTTGCCACTCGCCACTATCCCTCGCCGAATCACTCTTTGCAAATACCTGTTGCCCTTTCTCCCAGCTCTTATAATCAGTTTCATTATCATACTCATCATAAGGGAAGTTGCGGATATATTCTTCTTTGGTCATGGTGAATTGGTCAGGCCTGTCCCAGAAACGTTCACGGATAAGACGTTTTTCTTCTTTCAACCTGGTAATGGTAACTTTTACAATGGCCGGTTCGTATTGACCATTCATATTTTGAGTCCGGATAGATAATATTTTTAAACTATCGGTCGGCAGATTGGCGGGAATATTCGCAACCAGCATCAGCGATTTATAACTCACCGATACCAATTGTTCGCCGCTTCTTGTTTCGCCATTGATATCCGTTACATCGGCATAAACGGTATAATCAAATACCGGTTCAAATTTTTTATCAATGGTCAGGTCGGGGATGGCGGTAAACTCAACCATAAACTTTCCATCTTTATCCGTCTTCACTTCTCCATGTGCAATTTCCATTTGATTGGTTGGCGGCTGCCACCAACGCCAGGATAACCAGGCATAAATATATCTTGGCTGGCGAACGACACGGTATTTTACACTGGCTCCGTCAATATTATTACCGGCATAAGCTTTGGCAATACCGGTAACTTTTATTTTGTCATTTACTTTATACGTGCCTTTGATGGGTTCATAGTCCACATAGAATTTGGGACGTTTGTATTCCTCCACTTTAAATTCCGCATTGCCATTATCCGGCCTGGTATAAATAGTAAACTGGCCGTTCATCCCGCTTTGGGGCAATTGGAATTTTGCATTAAACGAACCAAATTCATTGGTCTTTAGTTTTATGGAGTCAACATCCTTGTAATTGGCATCGCGGAGAATAACAGTTGTTTCATAGTTGCTTCTCACCGAACCGCCCTTTTCCTTGCTGTTTCTCAGCAACACTATGCCTTTAAAGTAAACGGTTTGCCCCGGTCTGTAAATACTGCGATCGGTAAACAGGAAAACAGAGGTAGAGACCTTTGGTTCATCAGGAGTATTGTTGTAATAGTAATCATAGACCAGGTCATTCATAAAAAGCCTGTCGCCATTGTGGGTAATTTCGAGAAGATAGGAGTAACCACCATAATTACTGACATCTCGTTTTTGTTTCTCCATTCTGAAATAACCATTGGCATCTGTTGTATAAAGCTTTGCTTTTTCTTTGATGTAGCTGGAAGTTTTGTAATCATATTTCTGCTCCCAGACCTGCACAGCCGCTTTGGCTAATGGCTGACCATTGTCACGGTTCAACACAAAGAAATCATCGAGGTTATTTACATAGCTGATACCTGAGACATAGAAAAGCCGGGCGCCAAGAATTGTTTTTTTGCCGCTAAAATCTTTGTCGGTTGACGCTACCAGCACATATTCACCGGCGGGGAGTGCATCCACTTTTATTTCAGCGCTGTGCTGCTGCATATCATTGGTTACCGGCAATGATTGCTGCCAGCTTGTTAATGGTTTTGCTGCAATGATAGCAGTCCAGTATTTCTCATCATATGTATTTTGTAATTGTTCTTTCAATTTTTCATCGGCCCTGATGATCCGCAGGTAAAGTATATTGAAGTTCCGGTAACTCACCAATGCCCTGAATGGCTGCCCGGGCACATTTACTTTTTCCGCACTGAACTCTAATGATCTGCTGTTGATCTGGCCAAGCAGGTTATAAGCATTGATCTTTCCTTCAGAAGAATCTTTTTGCAGTAAGAGTCTTTCACAGATATTCTTTGCCATTATCCTGTCAAACCGGTGTGTGGTATCTCCATAAGGTTTGTATCCTGCTGCTTTTTCTTCATGATAAGCAGCGATCAGGTACCAGGCTTGTGCCGCAGCGGGCAAATTTGCATAATGAATCGCAATATGACTAAGAGCATTAAAATAAAGCTTGTCTTTATCAGGATGCACTGATTTTTCTTTCACAAACCCGATACGTTGCAAGTCAACATCGATCAATGCATCGGGTTTGGCATCATGCAGGTGAAAGGCTATCAATTTTTGATAAATAAGCAATGCTTTATGCTGAAGCGACATGGAATCTTTGGTTATGAATTTCCTGGTTGCAAAATCAGCTGCATCATCAAAGGCGCTGGCCTGGTCTATTTCAAAAGCATAGGCAGGTTTTTTTATGTCTCTTTCATCATTTTCAAAATAAGTTAAGGCCCGTTGAGCCAGCAGATCATATAATGTAGGGCGGAGATGCCGGACATTTCCTTTTATAATGATGGCATCAAATGGTTCCAGTTTTGTTTGCTGTAGTAATTTTTCTTCTTTGATGGATTGCAGGTATAATTCGCTGATCTTTTTATGAAAATCTTCTGCATCCCAGGTAGCTATATCTTCTTTTTTAAAATTGTCGGTTTTGGTACGGTTATATAGTTCATAGCGCTGTTGCTGGAAATAATTCCCGTACATACCGGCCAACAGGCTTTTAAGAATAGAGGTCACCGGGTCTTTACTTACAGCAATTTCTTTTTCTATTTCAGCAACGGAGAAAACTTCATTGTCTTCCCGGTTCTCCGTTTGCAGACCGGTCATATACACCAGTGTCTTGATGACCTGCGCATCCTGTTTTTCCTTTTTAGCCAAGTCGTATAATTTTTTTACTTCAGTTAATGCAGATTTGGGAAGACCCTTGTCAACAAGGCCTTCAATTTTCTTCCATTCCTTCTCATATTTCCTGACCGGGACCTGCCCGTCCGCATTCATAACAAATAAGCTGAATAGGGAAAAGACCAGAAGGAACTTCCTCGGTAGTGATAAATGCATACTGGTAAAATTTAGTACAAGGTAATTAATCTTTATGTGGTCATAAGATGCCGGGGCGGAATGAATTTCATAAATATGGTAATCTTTAACAAGCGGTAATGCTGTAAGGCAGGAAAGCCAGAATCCTTGCCAGCAAAGGACTCCCGCATAAACCAGCAGGGGTTTTTATCAAAAATTTTTTCCTTTAACATTTTATTGAATTGATTTTTGGCATGGTGGCATGCCTTTGGAAATACTGAAGTCGTAATAATAATTATTAAACTTATAAACCAAAAATCATGAAAAAAATTTCTACCCTTTTACTAAGCTCACTGTTCTCTCTCTCTCTTCTTGCCGGCGATGGTGGTGGTCTGAGCATATTTACTGCCAACACAAGTATGAACCTGAAAGTTGAAATTGATGGTTGCACAGTACTGATGCAGGGCAATCGTGTTATCCTTGGCAATCTTAGCGAGGGATATCATAATGTGAGAGTTTACCGGGAAAAGAGAAATGTTGCCGGTTACAATTTTAGTCAAAAACATGAGATCATCTACAGTACTTCTGTGTATGTTGGTCCAAATTATCAATCAGAAGTTATCATCACACGGTCAGGAAGGGGTCATGTAGATTCATACCGGGTAGATGCTGACGATTATATTGCTCCTTCGAAATGCGGTAATTAAATAGTGAATGGTGAATTGTGAATGGCCCGTTTTATCCGTGATTCCTACTAATTCTTACACACTATACAATTGAGGCTAAAAAAGAACCTCTTCGATCTTCGGAGAGGTTTCTTTATGGAGATTTTTTCATAAAACAGTTTATTCACCATTCAGCATTCACAATTCATAATTCACTTCCTCATCACTTCCGCCATTTTCTTTCCGATATCAGCGGGGCTGCTGACAACATGGATACCACATTCACTCATAATTTTCATTTTAGCGGCTGCGGTATCATCAGCACCACCAACGATAGCACCGGCATGACCCATGCGCCGACCGGGAGGCGCCGTTTGACCGGCAATAAAACCAACAACAGGTTTTTTGTTGCCCGTTTCTTTGATCCACCTCGCTGCTTCAGCTTCCATGCCGCCACCGATCTCACCGATCATTACGATGGCATCGGTGTTGCTATCATTCATAAATAATTCTATTGCTTCTTTGGTCGTCGTTCCGATGATTGGATCGCCGCCGATACCCACGGCTGTTGAAATACCCAGGCCGGCTTTGGCAACCTGGTCAGCGGCTTCATAAGTTAACGTTCCGGATTTGGATACAATACCAATTCTGCCTGGAATAAAAACGAACCCGGGCATGATGCCAACCTTACATTCTCCGGCAGTGATCACACCGGGACAATTGGGACCGATCAACCTTGTATTTTTTCCCTGTAAATAATTTTTCACTTTTACCATATCCTGCACGGGAATACCTTCTGTGATGCAAACCACGAGTTTGATGCCTGCTTCCGCTGCTTCCATGATCGCATCCGCTGCAAAAGCA
>DATHDV010000181.1:0-5918 GCA_035318845.1 Chitinophagaceae bacterium | reverse complement strand
TACTACTTTAATATGATGTGTATTGACCAGTTCAGTAAAATAACTATCCTGTTTGCCTCTTGCGAAGTTGTCGGCAATGGTCAGTTTGTAATCTCTGTTCTCCGCCAGGTATTTTGCAATATTAAAGCCAATGAACCCGGCGCCGCCCAATAACAATACATTTTTACTCATACCGTTGTTCAATTTTTTTTGTTTCCCAGCTTTGGTTTTTCATGGCATCGCCTGTTGCGTCGCACTCTTGTACTGCATATCGTTGCTCATCAGGAGTGAAACGTGAAAAGTCAGACGTCAAACCCGTTTCACTTTTGACTTTTCACTTTTGACATTTCACAGATCCCCTCTTCCTATCACCTTCACCGTATGTTTCTCAGACAATCTTTTTATTTCCTCATTGGTCAGCACGCCAATTGTATCATATATAAATGAAGCAGGTTGATCCAATAATTTATTGATCAGCGATTCATTATTCCTGTATTCTTTATGCCCGGTTGTTATCGCAATGATATCATATGGATCTTTCAGCAATTCATCGAGGTCATGGCTTACCCATACATCTTTTTCTTCCCAGTATTTTACATGCGGGTCATGCAACGCTATATCACAACCTTCCATTTCCAACTGATCATAGAATCCTTCCACCGGTGTAAAACGGGTATCGCCTATATCATTCAGGTAACTTACACCCAGCAATAATATTTTTTTCCCTTCCAGCGATCCCTTGTATTGCGACTGCAGGTATTCAAAAGCATACAGGGGCATTTTATCATTGATAGCAACTCCCTTTTCACTTTGCCCCAACCGGTCTTCACTGCCGAATAAATTCATACGTCCCCAACTGGCCAGCAACGGGTCCTTGGTCAGGCAATACCCGCCAACACCCAAACCCGGCAACATAATATTCTTATGCGTCGGCCTCATCCGTATCGCATTTACTACTTCATAAATATCCACTCCCGCTTCTTCTGCAAAACGGCTCCATTCCACCATAAAAGCAATATTCATGGCGCGGTAAGAGTTTTCCAGCACCTTGGCCATTTCTGTGGCATTCGTGTTTCCCAATCTTGTCAATGGATATTCGTCTGTGCGGATAACCGTTCTCAAAAACGTTTCTACTGCTTCCGTGCTTTTATCATCAGTTCCGGCAAATACCCTGTAAAAATTCTGAATAGAATCAATATACTTCGGACCGGGCATCACTCTTTCATACGAATGACCAACTTTTATTTTATCCGTTGATAGTCCTCTTTTTGCTAAACATTCTTCCAGGATCGGTCTCACAATTTTTTGGGATGTCCCGGGCGGCACTGTTGTTTCTACCAGCACCAATACATCTTCTTTACAAATATTGCCGATCGCTTCAATGGCTTTCTTGAAAGGTGCCAGGTCAACATGGTAATCTGCAGGATCATTCGTTGCTGAAGATTGTTTTTTCACATCCAGGTTAATATCCACCACCACTACATCTGCTTTACTATAAGCATACGCATCATAAGTGGCGTAGTAATTTTTTTTCTTCAGCGCATTTTGATAATACAGGTCGATCTTCGGATCGCTGGCAATAACCGGGAAAACCCCTTCATTAATAGAACGGATCTTCCAGTAAGAAGAAGCAACAGGCAAGTCAATTCCTATAACAGCATATTCTTCTGTTAACGCATTGGCCACTACCAATCCCATGACAGAGCCTACAAATCCAAGCCCCTGTACCAGCACCACTTTTTTCCCCGGATGCAATGCCATAAAAGCATCAATACCGGCTTTATCGTCTGTTGTGGCCGGAATTTCATATTCCTTACCGGTCACCGGGCTTTTTGAAATATTTTTAATAGTATCTGTTGTCATTAGTTATGCTCAGCTTGTAATTTAAATATATGATTCCCGATCCTGGTAATTGCCCAGGGCGTTTTATAAGTCGTTGCTTTTATTCTTTTCCTGATCTCTTCTTCTGTCATGCCAGGGGTAATGGTACAAAGCTCATCTAATTGTTTCCGGGTATACGGTTTTCTTTTCCACTGTTCGTTGGTAACCGGGAGTGGCTGGCCTTTTAAATTTTGGTTCATTATTTCATAAAAAGTTTCTTCGATCAGTTTGTAGCAATGCTGGGTAACGCTGTATACGGTATCAGTCTCTTTTACAGGAAACCTTTTAACCACAATGATCTTTCCCGAATCCACCCCTGCACTCATATGATGACAGGTGACCCCGTATTCTTTTGCTCCATTATAAATAGCAAAATTAGTACAACCGGTTCCGGGATATTCCGGGCTGCCCGGGTGAAAATTAATGGCGGCGACAGCAGCATTGGCTAACAACTGCTCTGGGTATATCCAGGAAGAAATAAATGAAACCATCAGGTCTCCTTCCCAGTTCAGCACTTCAGCAGGAAGTTTGTCCTTTCTCCCCCCGGCAAAGATCAGCGGTTGTTGAAAATGTTTGCGGACGAAATCCTCGGCCCGTTGGGCATATGCATTATCCTTTTTTCTTAAAAATAAAATCCGGAGATCCTTCGGGTTCGTTGGCTTCACAATAGGTTAGTTATACAGCTAATTAATGGCTGCGAAGGTATTAAGATTTACTGATACTACTGTATGCTTCCAATGGCTTGTAGATCGGGTTCACGCTGAGGTCGCTGAGGTCGCTGAGTTCGCAGAGAGTTTAAGTAAATATTCTCCGCGTTCTCTGTGTACTCTGCGTGAAGTTTTTCAACCCGATAGCTATTGGGTGAAACTCTACCAGACAGAATTAGCTCTGCTTAAAGAATGTCAAAGAAAAAACCTGCGGAACTAAAGTCTGCAGGTTTGTATTTTGAATTTAGCAATAAAATACTTTTGGTTCCCCAACGAAGCTTTCTTTAACTGCCATAGCTTTAGCGAAGGCATGTAGCGTAGTTGGGTTACGCAGCTACCAGTTTACGGGAAGGTTTCTTCACCAATGAACGGGCAGGATTGCCAATGATGGTTGCATTATCGGGTACATCTTTAACCACTACGGTTCCGGCGCCGATAATAACGTTATTCCCGATATGTATTCCCTGGCGGATCACTGAATTGGCACCGATGAATGTTCCCTTTCCAACGGTAACATTTCCGCATAACACGGCTCCCGGCGCTATATGACTGAAATCTCCAATGATACATTCATGGTCGATACTGGTTGATGTATTGCAAATGACGCCGCGGCCCAATTGTACCAGCGGGTTCAATGTAGCATTGGCAGCGATCATAATTCCATCACCCATTTTTACAGAAGCTGAAATAACAGCGCTTGGATGTATGGCATTGATAGGATTGTTGCCAAGAAGCTGGCCCAGGTTGTTATGGATCTTTTCCCTTATCCCGTTATGTGCAACGCAGGCAAAGAAATCAAACTTCTTCAGTTGTTTGATAACTTCTGATTCTTTCCCGAGATAAGTAAGGTGATAAGGATTGAATTCTTTTTCTTCATTGTCGCAATAAGCAGTAACCAGCCGCCCTGAACTTAAGAGAATGTCAATAATGACATAAGCATGGCCTGAATAGCCCACAATTGCCACTGGTTTTTTTAAGGTGGTTTTCATCTGTTTGGATTTATTGGATTTCTGACTTTAAAAATAGAAGTCATTCCACCGGGCTGCAAGAATTCAAAGAGAAGAAAAGAAGAAATGAGTGATAGTACCTATCGCCAAAAAGTAAGTTTCCGATAGGCGAATTGGGAAAATTCCGGTGGAGTCGGATCCTGAACAGGATGCTTTTGTAAATACCTGGACCTCAGCCCACTTACGAGACAGTTTCCTAAAATAAAAATGCCCGCTATAAAGCGGGCAATTACTATGTTTTATAAATAGCGGGGCTTGTTTGAACTACTTCCTGGCCACACTCATCATTCCGCCCTGCATAGGAATTATTTCAAGGCTTTTGATGTTGAGGCCTTCATGCAGCCGGCGTACATCTGCTTCATTATAATGATAGACCGGGCAGGTATAGCGGTACCGGCGCAAAGCCATTCTTAATCCGTTGAGCGGCCATGATACTACGAAAGCTTTATTGGATACAGCATCCATTTTTTTCAGGAACATATCCATTTCTTTCACATAATCTGCTACTCCCATCGCTGCAGATACATCATATTTTTCATTGAAGTTATAGGTCAGGAAATCACCCTCAACAAATTTGCAACGGGCACCCACGCCTTCATTCTCTGCGTTTTTTCTTGCATACTCATTCATGTTCTCTGCAAAATCGATACCCAGGAGAAATGTGGCTTCAGAATTTTTCAACCAGGTCACACTATTTACGCCAGGCCCCGAACCAATGTCCAGCACGGTACATTTACCATATTCTTTAATGACTTTCAACGTTACGGCGGTCCTTGTATAAACCGCTTTCCGCAGGAGTTTATCAAACAAAGAAGGCTTTTTGTAATAATTAGCAAAGAGGTCACTGCGTACGTCCCAATATTGCTGTGCTGTGTGAATGGCTTTTGACATATTCTGCTTTTTTTAAACAAGTAGTAAACTCGTATTGTTTTAAAAGTGATTTGATCTTATTGCTGATCGTGCTTCGGAATAAATTCCAGCGCAAATTAACTAAAAATGTTTTTGCGCCTGAGTAGTTCTTATTATCTGGATAATTTGTTGAACAATCAATTCGTTTGCTGTCAAATTCATAAGGATGCATATACAGCATCACGTCCTGTTGGTTCTTGTCCAATTTCCTGAACATCCGGTTCAAAAAGAATTTCGGAAAAGCCCTTATATAACCTCCTCCTGCAATTGGAATATCTTTTCCCCGAAATGGCGCTACGGTCAGAGGTAACTCCACTATTTCTTTTCCATTCGGCAACATATATAACGCATCTTCCTTCTTAAAGTTTGCAATTCCATATCGTTTTAATTTGATCGGGAATATGCTGCTGTCATACACCAATCCCAGTTCTGTTAAGACCTCCAGCACATACAGGTTAGTTTCATCTATTGAAAAATAAGGAGCCCTGTATCCAAAGACAGGGCCGCCAATAATATCGGTAACCAGCTTCTTTGAATCATTAATATCATCATAAGCTTGTTGCCTGCTTAGCTTCCGCATGTTGATATGGAACTGCCCATGCAAGCCGATCTCATGACCTTCTGCCGCAATTTTTCTGACAAGGTCCGGCCGGTGTTCGGCCAGCATGCCAAGAATAAAAAAAGTTGCTTTCTTACCCGTTTCATTCAGCATTTGCAGCATGATGTCTGTTTGCCGGTCAATTGTTTTGGGTAATGGTGGAGTCAAAACTCCCGAACGGTCCCTGCCCAACAGTTGTCCGAAATCTTCCCAATCAATGGAAAGTGTAAATGCGTGTTGCTTGTTAGTTTCCATGAATTGGAGTTTGTTTTTTCCGTCAATCGTGAATCGTCAATGAGGCGATTGATCATTCGAAACTCATTCACGATTCACAATTGACGATTCGCGTCGCTTTGCAAAACCTCTTCTATCGCTTCCAGGTATTTTTGAATAACAATTTTCTTATCAAATTCACGGATCATTTTTTCTCTTCCCCGCTGTCCCATTTTTTCTCTTTCCGATGCTGGCAAATTCATCATCGTTCTCATTTTCTCCGCCAGGTCCTTCCCGCTTTTTACTTTACAGAGCAATCCATTTACACCATCCTCAACAATATCGCGGCAGCCTGTAACATCAGTAGCGATCAAGGGTCTTGCCATACTGGCTGCTTCCAGCAATACATTACTCATGCCTTCCCGGTATGACGGCATCACTACACAGTCGGCATCGGCGATAAAAGGTCTTACGTCCTTTTGCTTATCATGGTAAACGATCCATTTCTTTTCGATCCATCCATTCAGTTCTTTTCCTGTTACGGTCAGGGATCTTTTATTCCCGGTCCATAGTGGTCCGACAATATTGAATTCAGCATTAGGAAACTGCTCTTTAAGTATGGAA
>DATHDV010000180.1:0-16822 GCA_035318845.1 Chitinophagaceae bacterium | reverse complement strand
CGAAACGAAGGAATAAGATGGTCCGTTTTAAACGATTCAGAGGCGAGTGCCGGAATCCCAAGACTAACTATCAATGAAGTTTTGGGTAATAATTTTTTTTCTTCCCATAAAGCTGCTTTAAAACCAATTTCAACGGGGTCAAAGCCTGTTGTCCATTTTGGATCGGGTATAAAATGCTCATAAGAACTCTTACAGGTGACTTCCAGCCGGAATTCAAATTTCTTCAGTCCATATTTCAGTAAAGCAGTTGGATGAATAAGATCATAATTTTTTCCCGACAGGTTTTCTTTGTTGAATCCAAACTCCGCCTGGAAATAGTGATTGGGAACGGTAGCGACGCTTTCCGTCTGGTCGGGCCGGTCGGTATCGATCTTTTCTACCTGGGCATTCAGGAAATTGCTGAACACAACAAAGATCATCAGCAGCCATTTTTCTTTAGCCATATAGAAAATAATTTTTAGTCTTGTCTAAAAATTATTTCAAAGATAAGAGAAATAAAGAATAAGAAATAAAAAATAAGGAATAAGGAATGAGAAAGGATGGGACAGGTTACGTTTTGTAATCCTCTCTTACCGGGCTGAAAGCATCTATCACTTTACAATCGGTTTTTGCAATGGCGGAATGCGGTGTATTCGACGGAATGACATAGTACATGCCGGGTGTGAGTAAGCAGGGTTGTCCACCGATCACCATATCTAATTCTCCTTCCATGATATAAGTGATCTGTTCATGCACATGCTGGTGCATGGGTATATTGCTCCCGGCTTTTAATTCTACATAACCAAAGCTCATGCTACTCCCATGAGCATAGTAACCTGTAATTCCGGGAACAAGTTCTTTGGGTTTTATATTTTTTATTGGTTGCATAAAGATCATTTGGTTGGTTTAAAATCCTGGTTGACTACAGGTAAACTTGATGGTATGGTAACTACATTAAATCCATATTCGGTTGACTGGTGACACTTGTTACAGGTATTGGTCAGCAAAACAAAACTGTTCCTGAATAATTGAAGGTCCTTTTGCTGAATAGCATTGTTCACACTGTCTATTGACGGACCGATCATGCCAATCGCTTTCACTTCCGGTCTGTCGCTGCAGAATTTCTGAACATCATCCAACGCTTCCTGGATCTCGTGTATTTCAAAATCGGCTAAGGGCCAGTTTTGATTTTGTCCCGCAAACCAAAGCTTGGCATGATGGGTTTGTATGCCCGACATGAATTCACCGAAACCGGGTTTGTAAGTCTCAGCGAGTTGCTTTTTAAGGCTGTCGATGGTCGCCTGCATCTTTTGGATTTTATCATTGTGTGGAGTACAAGCAAAGGTCATTGACACTATTATTATAAATGCAAGACTTTTCATTTTTTATTTCCTTATAATCAATTTTAATCCGGGAAACCTGCCTGCCGGCAGGCAGGTCATGGTTCTATTTCTCAAAATAACAAAAACTCCCGCCCACCCATTCCTTGTCCTTATTATAACGAACCCCGATCATCTTTCCTTTGCTTAATCTTCCGAGGTTATTCGTGGCAACAGGTCTTGCCATTCCGTCTTTCCAGAAATAAAAAACCCTTATCTCTGCTTTAGCCGGCACATCGGGGGTCTTTATCACTTCGGCGTATTTTACTTTTCGCTGCAGGATCCAGTTCTCCGGGTCTTTTACTTTATCAATGTCAGCCTGCGTTACATCTATCACCACACCTTGTCCTGCAAAAGAGAATAATGGTTTCAATACATAATTTTCCAGGTCAGCAGGGATTTGTTTTACTTCATTCAAATACCATGTCGCCGGCACATAAGGATGACGGATCAATGGCAATGTGTATTTACTGATGCGGTAAAACCAGTTGGGGTGCGGGCACCATTCCACATCAAGCTCTTCAAACAATATTTTTCCTTTTTCCTGCACTTCTGCAGTTTGTTGCTGCAGGTCGTCAAAAATAATGCGGTTGTAAATTCTTTTTACCTGCGTTTTTTTTCCCTCGTTCATGTAATACAATTTCTTTCCGTCTTTAATTAATTCCGTCAGGCAAACCATTTTTATACCGAGGTAATCTTCGGTACAATAAAAATCGATCCTTGTTTTTTGTTTGCGGGGAAATATTTCAAGCAGTATCACATTTTCCGGGTCATGCTTGCCAATTATTATTTCTTTTAGCAACTGTAAATAAGTATCCCTGTTAAAACCACCCAGGTAGCAATCAAAATTTGCAGGAACCCAAAAATGTTTCCGGAAAACATCATCCAGCAATACTTCATAGGCAAAGAGGGTGGGGAAGCCCTGCATTTCTATCAACTGCGGCTCATATTCTCCCGCTTCATTGATACAGATCCCGAAATCAAAAGCAATGAAATGGGAATGGTCATTTCCTCCCGGCACTTTACTATTTTCCGGTATAGCATTTTTTGTAAGTTCATTGAACTTCGGGTCAGCGATGATATCCACGATACTTTCACAGGCGTGCAGCATTTTATCTGTGAAATCCTTTGGTACAAAGACCGGCGTTTCGGCCACCCTGAATTCCAATGCACCCGGGTGTGCAGCAGATAATTCTTTTAAAAACGCTTCATAAGTTTCTTTGGTAAATGCTTTGTTGTATGCTTCGCGGATAGCCGGTATCATGTCCTTTGTTTTATTGACCGGAAGTTAGTGAGATTTGGTTAATTGGTTAATTAGTTAATTGGTTAATCAGGTCTTTTATGCAATATTCATCACAGCTAACAAATACCCCAATATTAGGGCGCTGACAATCTGGAAGGAAACCTGAATAGTGATGCCTAATTAACCAATTAACCAATTAACTAATTAACCAAATGATTAGGCAAATTCTTCGTGCCCAACGCACTGGTTCAGGAAATTGGGGAGAACATGGTTATGTGTCCACATGATCTTATCCGGGTCATTCAGATGTTCAAGCATACTCCGGAGTTTATCTTCACCATGGTTCTCGATCACTGTTTTTCTTTTTTCTTCAGTTTGCAGGTACATACTCATACCCGGCGCATCGGCTTCGGGATGAAACTGTGTTCCGATCATATGTTCATTGAAGCGGATTCCCATGATGGCTCTTTCATACGGAACATGCGGCCGGCTTTTTTCAATGCAAAGAATTTTGGCGCCCATTTCATTCAGCAGGTCATGATTGGGTTGAATGACCTGGTGATCCCGGCTGTCCACGGCATAAAAAGGATCTTTTAGTCCATCAAATACCGGTTCATTTTTTCCCGCCTGCAGCATATGAATGGGAAAGACACCAAATGCTGTTGATTTTCTTTTACAAACCAGGCCCGCATTAAAGTAGCGGCTTGCTAACTGGAAAGAATGACAAATAAAGAGGACATATTTCTTTTGTGAGTTGGAAGGATTGGCATTCCATCGTTCCATTTTATCAAGCCACCTGCACCAGGCAATATCCCAGTCTTCAAAACGGCTGATCAATGGATCCCCGGGGCCGCCGGTAGAGATATAAATATCCCATGTAGTGTCAGGCAATTCCTTTTTAAGCCTGACATCAAATTCCTTTGATTCAATATCAAGGTTATTCGTTTCGCCCCATTGCCTGATGATCTCACGGATACAGCGCATGCCCTGGTTGGCAACGCCTTCATAGAGGTCCAGGATTGCTATGCGTACTGATCTCCTTTCTGTCCAACTCATAATGCGACAAACATAATGATTATTTAACGTTCAGGTTAAACATACGATTGCATGATTGTCCACAAATGTGGATTAAATGACAGGAATTAAGATAATTTTTTATGATATAGATAAGGGAAATTATGTAGCCGGCTGTAGTACTACTATCGGCTTTCGTTGCGTCGCACACTTCAGGGTTCGGTAATTCTATTCATCAACAATAACCGCAGAGGCGGAGAGGCGCAAAGAAATCAGCTAAATATAAAAATCACCTTTGCGTCTTTGCGTCTCAGCGGTCAATTTCTCTCATAAACTTTTTCCCCACCCAAAAATGTCTTCAGCACTTTTACTTCCAATAACTTTTCAGGAACTTCTTTCATAATATCTGCATCAAGAATAACAAAGTCGGCAAACTTTCCTTTTTCCAAACTTCCTTTTTCTTTTTCTTCGAAATTGCTTTTAGCGGCCCAGGTGGTCATGCCACGCAATGCTTCTTCTCTTGTCAATGCATTTTCCATTTGATAACCTGCATCGGGCCATCCTTTGGAATCTTTTCTTGTTACGGCGGCATAAAAAGTCTTAAATGTAGAAATATCTTCTACCGGGAAATCAGTGCCGAGTGGTATCCATCCGTTTTGTTGTAGTAATTGTTTATAAGCATAAGCCCCCTTCACCCTTTCTGCACCCAGCCTGTCTCCGGCCCAATACATATCACTGGTAGCATGTGTTGGTTGCACAGAAGGAACGATTGAATTTTCCCCGAATAAATTAAAATCATTTTGATTCACCACCTGTGCATGTTCGATCCTCCAACGCAGATCATTCTTGCCTTTTAAATATTTTGCATAAATGGTCAGCATGGTCCTGTTGCCGCTGTCGCCGATGGCATGGGTGCACATCTGCCAGCCTTTTTTAGAAATATAATTTGCCACTGAATCAAAATGTGCGGGCGAACTCAACAGGAATCCTGACCAGCCTGGTTTATCGGAATAAGGTTGCAGCAAGCAAGCGCCTCTTGAACCTAATGCACCATCGGCATATACTTTAATGCTTCTTACATTCAGCCGGTCAGTTTTAATGATGCCTGTTTTTTCCAGGTAATCATAGTTTGCTTTATTATCACTCAGCATAACATACAATCTCATTTTCAGATCGCCTTTTGCCTGCATGGCTTTAATTCTTTCCACGGACTCAAAACCCAATCCACAATCATCGATCGTGGTAAGCCCGACAGCGAAACAATTCTTCTCTGCCGCCTGCAATGCCTTTTTGAATTGTTCATCTGTTGCACCGGGTATCTTTGACGATACTAACCCCGCAGCATTGTCGACAAGGATGCCGGTAAGTCTTCCGTTTTTTACTTCAACTTCGCCCCCGGTTAATTTATCACCTGCTTTTACTCCTGCCAGGTCAAGCGCTTTCTGATTGGCAATGGATGCATGACCGTCTATCCTTGTCAGCAGCACAGGACGATCGGGAAATAATTCACTCAGTTTATCATTAGTTGGGAATTCTTTTACGTCCCAGTCATTTTGATCCCAGCCCCGGCCTAATAACCACCCATCAGGATTTTCTTTGGCAAATGATTTCGTTCTTTCAATGACTTCATCCCAGCTTTTGGTATCCACAAGGTTCACTCTTTGCAAACTGTTTCCATAACCAACGAAATGTGCATGGGCATCTATAAAACCGGGGTAAATGAATTTGCCCTGTGCATCCAGTTTTTCTTTTGCGTCGTATTTTTTTTCAAGATCAGCGGTTTTACCAACTTCAACGATCTTTCCATCTTTCACTGCCATGGCTTCAGCAGTGGAGAAAGAAGAGTCAACTGTATAAATAGTAGCGTTGTAAACAAGCAGGTCCGCTTTTTGTTTTTGTGAACAGGCGAAAAAACAAAAACCTGTTGCAACGATCAGTAGTATCTTTTTCATAATTGTTTTATTAAGTCCGAAGGACTGAAATTAATATAGAACTTCACGTTATCAGGAAAAAAATCCCGAAGGGATGATATTGCTGTCACCCCTTCGGGGTTTTAGATATCTTATTTCATTGTTTCTATAGTAATGACATCCCTTCGGGATTTTTAGTTCCTGAATTTCTCCGGGTGTTGTTTATTAAAATCCGTTTTATCCTGGAATGCTTTCGCAGCGGCTAAGATAGTGGCTTCATCATATAAATTCCCGATCAATGTGATGCTGAGCGGCGAACCTGTTTTATTAAACCCAATGGGCATAACCACAACAGGATGACCGGAAAGATTGGTCATGGCCAATTGCCGTCCCGAAAAACTTGGAACGATCAGCACATCATAGTCTTTCATAAAATCATTCATCCTTTGACAAAGTTGGGAACGGTAACGATTGGCATTAATGTATTCAACAGCAGGGATCGTTCTTGCAGCCCGGAATGTATTGGGCCAAAAACCCCGGTCCTGTCTTTCTACCAAATCATCCCTGTTCGTTCTTGTCAACTCATCAAAAGCAGCGGCGCTTTCGGCCGCAAGTATAACACCGATAAGGTTGACAGGATACATTGCTGAATCAGGAAAATTTATCGCCTTGATATTTGCACCCAGTGAACGGTACACATCAAGAACTTTTCTTTCAGCTGCATTGGAATCAAGCCGCTTAAAATAATTTTCTGCATAAGCAACCCGCAATTTTGTCCAATCCACTTTGCCTGTATAATTAAATGTATGGCGGATGGCCGATGGGTCATTGCCATCCGTACCATGAATGAATGCATATACAATAGCGGCATCTTCAGCGCTGCGGCAAATGGGTCCGGGTTTATCCAAACTCCAGCAAAGCACCATGGCGCCATAACGACTCACCGTACCAAATGTTGGTCGCAAACCGGTGACCCCGCAACGGGTGGAAGGAGAAATGATGGAACCTTGCGTTTCAGTTCCGATAGCAAAGGGCAAGAGTCCTGCTGCCGTTGCCGATGCGGAACCTGCCGATGAACCACTGGAACCTTCTTTCAGGTTCCAGGGATTTTTTGTATCACCGCCAAACCATTTATTATTTTGTGCCAATGCTCCCATGGAAAGTTTGGCGCATAGAACAGCGCCGGCTTTTTTTAATTGCAGGTAAACATATGAGTCCATATCCAGCACCTGGTCTTTATAAGGAGTGCTGCCCCATGTTGTTTTATAACCTTTCACGGCAAACAGGTCTTTCAACCCATAGGGTATGCCATGCAATATCCCATGGTAAATACCCTGCTTCAATTCATCATCGGCTTGTTTTGCCTGTTGCAGGGCAAGATCTTCTGTCAGGGTGATGACACATACTAATGTATCGCCCCATTTTTTTAAACGCTCAATAAAAAATTTTGTAAGATCAACAGAGCTTATTTTTTTTGTGATAATTAATGCAGCTAGTTGCGGGATGGAATAAAAAGCAAGTTCATTTCTGTTGGCCGGTAATACGGTACGAAGGGGTACATCCCAGGATATTTTTTCTTTTTTAGAAGATACTTTCATTCCCGGCGGGGCAGGATTAAATGCAAAAGGATAGGGAATATCATTTGCCGGCAAAGTTTTATGAAGGCCTTTATAGGTTAGCAGGTAATTATTCAGGTTGCCCAGCATCGAATCGGCTTCAGCATCGGTAAAGTCGAGGTCATAAAGTTTGACGCTGTTGCGGATCAGTTGTACGGAGTCATTTCTTGTCTGGGCTTTAGCAGCCATCAATACAAAGCAACTCATGGCGGTAAATAAGTATCTCATATGCAGTTTTTGCTGGTGATGAAATTAGGTAAATCTTTACTTTTTTACATAAAATCAAAAAGAGGCATTTATCTTGTAATTTTATAGCCTTAAAATTTAAAACAATAATTTATGCGCCTGATCCTCGCCCTAACTTTTTGCTTTTCTTGTTTGAACCTGTATGCCCAGAATGCTGAAACATTATATAATGAAGGAGTCCAGTTAAAAAAAGATAAAAATACGTCTGCCGCAGCGGCAAAATTTAAGGAAGCTCTGCGGCTCAAACCGGATTATACGGAAGCCCGGTATGAACTGGGCTGGTGTCAAAACGATATGAAAGATTATTCCGCAGCTATTGTAAACCTAAGGATAGCAAGAAAAACCTGGAGCACGATCCCTAAAGTTTATTTTGAATTGGGTTATGCATTTGAAAAAACTGACGAGACCGACTCTGCTGTCACCGCTTATAACACCTGCCTGCGTTACAAGTCTGATTATTCCGGTGCTTATCGCCAACTGGGATATATAGCTTATAATAATGATGACAATAAAACAGCCCTCGAAAATTTTAATAAATATGTGGCGAATACTACCTCCGATATAACTGATTATTTATTTTGGTACAGGAAGGGCTTTACAGAAAATGCGCTCAAAAAATATGAACTGGCTAAACCAAGCCTGCTGAATTCCCTGAAGTATAAAACAGATTATCTCAACACCTATCTTGAATTGGGATTTTCCTGCAAAAACCTGAAACAGGATGATGATGCCATCTCTTATTACCAGCAGGCGATCAACCTTGATCCTAAAGACCACGTTGGTTACAATGGTATCGGTGAAGTGTACAGGGACAATAAAAAGAACATGGAAAAAGCCAGGGAATGGTATGGCAAAACATTGGCCATAAACAGCAATGAACGGAAGGCTAATTTCGGAATGGGATACTGTCTGAACAACGAGCAAAAATATTATGAAGCGATACCCTATCTCCAAAGAGCCATTGATAATGAAAAAACTTACACGGCTGCTTATGTTGAACTCGGGTACAGCCAGTATATGACCAATAATTTCACATCAGCTATTACTAATTTTAATAAAGCCATAGAGCTGAACCCGGCGAATGAAAATTCACGCTATTATGCTACGTTACTGTATATAAAACAAAAGAATAAAGCTATGGCCCAGAAGATGGTGGATGAATTGAAAAACCTTAACTCGAAATATGCAACTGATTTGCAGAGTAAAGTAAATGTCATGAATTGACCGGCCTGTTTATCGTAAACCCAATTAATATTTCTCGCGGCGTTCGCTGCGAAGCAGCGGCGTCCCGATAGCTATCAGGATTGCGTTCCGTTGCCTCTTTGCGGGCTCTGCGGGAAACCAAAACCGACACTACTTAAACCCAAAACCAAAAATTATGAGAAGCATTTTTATTGTTATCCTGTCGTCGCTTATCTTTTTTTCCTGCCAGCAAAAAGCTGGTAATAATTCAGGCGGCGATATGCCCGTCTCCAAATATTTTAATTATGGCGACAGTGGGGTGCAAGCAGCCGGGATCAAAATGATCCCTATTAAAACACCCGTAGGTGATTTTAAAGTATGGACCAAACGCTTTGGCAACAATCCCCGTATCAAGATCTTATTGCTGCATGGGGGGCCGGCCATGACGCATGAATACATGGAATGTTTTGAAAGTTTTTTTCCAAAGGAAGGCTTTGAATTCTATGAGTATGACCAGCTCGGTTCTTATTACAGTGACCAACCTAAAGACAGCAGCCTTTGGACCACGGAACGTTTTGTGGAAGAAGTGGAGCAGGTGCGTAAAGCCATTGGCGCTGACTCAACAAATTTTTATTTGCTCGGTAATTCATGGGGCGGCATACTGGCGATGGAGTATGCATTGAAATATCAAAACAATATGAAGGCATTGCTGGTGGCAAATATGGTGGCCAGTATTCCTGAATATGGTAAATATGCAGAAGAAGTATTGGCGCCACAGTTCGATCCAAAAGTGCTGGCAGAAGTAAAAGCATTGGAAGCAAAAGGAGATTTTGCCAATCCACGATACATGGAATTACTGGTCCCGAATTTTTATCATAAACATTTATGCAGGTTAGAAGAATGGCCTGATGGACTTAACCGGGCGCTAAAGCATCTCAACGGTGAAATATATGTAATGATGCAGGGTCCTTCAGAGTTTGGCGTTGGAGGCAGATTGATCAACTGGGATATCAAGAACCGCCTGAAAGAAATTAAATTACCAACGCTGATGATCGGAGCGAAGCATGATACGATGGACCCGAAGGCGATGGAGGAACAAAGTAAGTTAGTACAACATGGCCGCTATCTCTATTGCCCCAATGGCAGTCATCTTGCGATGTGGGATGATCAGCAGGTGTTTATGAAAGGAGTGATTGAGTTTATTAAGGATGTGGATGGGGGAAAAATGTAACCGTTAATATCTGGCTATAAAAAAATATTTTATGCCGTTGTTGGTGTTCAAAAGTCAGGCTTTTCAATCACAGAACTCAAACACCAACAACATGATTATAGAGAAATCTTTCTTTAACCGAGTTGTTGGTGAGAAGTTTGGGAGTTGAAGATTTAGATGGAGGAAAAATGTAAATTAATTTATTTCGCTGCTGCAGCGATCATCTTTTCCAGGATCTTTATATTAACATCCTCCAG
Organism: Chitinophagaceae bacterium; assembly: GCA_035318845.1. Taxonomy (GTDB): domain Bacteria; phylum Bacteroidota; class Bacteroidia; order Chitinophagales; family Chitinophagaceae; genus JJ008. The sequence continues at coordinate 6,786 of DATHDV010000180.1, read as the reverse complement.
TTTATTGATATAAAGGCAGCCCATACCTGCCTTGTATTTACCTAGTTTTTTTAATGAATCAGCATGTCGCTTCAGATCGATGAGGTTTAATGATAAATTAGTCTTGCGCGGGGAAAAACCGATCTTGAACCACTCTACTTCTCTCCCGGAAGTCGGGCTCTTATACCTTAGTTTCCCAAATCCGATCATGGAACTGCCCCACATTTTCGGTTCTTCCTTCGTGGCTTTTTCCATCATTTTAAGTACCACCCGGCTGTCTTTACGCTTTTGTTCATCCGGGATACTCTCAATGAAGGCATCCACACTGGCAGAATTTTGGCTGGTTTTAATTACTGCTAATTTACCCATGAGAGATATTTTTATTAAAATTGATTGCGCCCAACGGCAAGGGCCTTACTAAAGTTGAAGTTATATTCTTTTGCTGAGATTTATTCGTTCAACCGGGGGTTGACGTTTCACTTAGCCATTCAAACATGTCTTCGAATAAAGTAAATGCATGAACATTAAGTCCGCGGTTCAAAGAACAGAGTTCAAGAAATTTTGCATAATCAAATCGTTCGACAGGGCATATAACAGCAATTTTTGCATTAAACCCCTTTGGTGAACCCGAATGTACTGCCTCTGCAAGGTCCTTTGCAATTTCCCATATCTGAAAAACTGATAAATGAGATTCTGCTCCGCGGGTATCAATAAGAACGTCATATTCACTAAATGCATCGTTAAAGGAAGCGATTTTCATGACCACTTCTTTAGCCGCTTTGAGATCGATAGTGCCTTGCGGACTGATCTTAATAAAATTTCGCAGGCGTACAATTTTTAAATTAGATAACATAATGCCTCCTTTTAGTTTTGTGTGTTGTTATAATATGGAAATGTAGTTTGACCGATAACCCATAAGCCATCCAACCGGAGCAAGCGTAAGATAAGTTAAGAGTTGTATGGCCCAGGGAGGATTAATTACCCGGATGTCATTTTTATGCTTTAACATGATTAATGAAGCATGAAAAAAATTTGGAATTCCCTTTTCATTGAGTTTGCCATCCCTTGACAAAGCAAAGAAGGTGTCAAAGAAACTATCAATGTTCAATGCCGGTTTGAAATCCTGAATATAATGAGCATCTGTGTCACCGGAGTTCCAAAAAAAATGCCTGACTTTTGGAGGAATAGTCACAATTTCGCCTGCACCCGCAATGCTTTCTTTTCCGTCAATCCTAAAAGCACAGGTTCCCGAAATAATTTCAAATTTGTTTTCCTGAAAAGGATGAATGTGTTCGGGTTCTCTCATAGTGGTCGGTGGACTGATACAGTCAATTCTCAGAAGTTTACCGGCAGTCTCTGCACCCGTTTCCAGAAATGTCATCACTTGACCAGTCCTGGCATTTGTAATTGTATCACCCTGCTTTACCATAGCATGTTTTTACAATTAAATTTTGCACTTAAAGGTTTAGCACATCTTTCATCGCAAAAAAACCTTTCTTATCTTTTAAAAACTCTGCGGCAAGCAATGCGCCGAAAGCAAAACCTTTCCGGTTATGTGCAGTATGGATGATCTCGATATCATCAATAGCAGATGAATACTTGACACTGTGTGTGCCGGGGATATTGTCTATTCGCTGGCTGATGATCTCCAGGTCTTCCGGGTGATCGCTCAGTTCATTCACCCATTGCTTTTTTCTTTTTACCTGTTCTAATATTTGTTCAGCCAATGTAATGGCGGTGCCGCTGGGGGCATCTTTTTTTTGTGTGTGGTGGGTTTCTTCCAGGATCACTTCATATTCTTTGTGCGCCGTCATTAATGCAGCCAGTTTTTTATTTACTTCAAAAAAGATATTGACACCAACACTGTAATTACTGGAATAAATGAAAGCACCATTTTTATCGCTGCAAATCTTTTTCATTTCTTCCAGCTTATCTGCCCATCCGGTGGAACCGCAAACAACCGGTACCCCGAATTCAAGACATTTCTTTACATTATCAAATGCACTATGCGGCCCGGTGAATTCGATCGCTACATCTGCTTTCGATAAATTTTCTTTGGTGAATTCGTGAAGATTGGGCTGGTCAATTTTGAGAACTACTTCATGACCTCTGTGCAGCGCCACTTCTTCGATGGCTTGGCCCATTTTTCCATAACCGATCAATGCGATATGCAAGATTTAAAGTTTAGAGTCAAAATTCAAAAGTCAAAATCCTCGATTTGAAGACACTTCAAAGTTATGCGATAAGCCTAAACAAGGGATCTTTACTTTTTATTTTTGATTTTTGAATTTTGATTTTCCCGGAAGCTCAATACGAGACTGATCCCATCTGTTTCTGCCATCTGGCTGTGACCGGCTTTTATCCGTAAACTGAGATCAGGGCTAACATCAAAACTTTTGAGATGTGCATCTACTACAGCATCCACAACATTGAGCCCCCAGAAAACAATAAAGAACAGGGCAGAATAATCTACATATTGCCTGAACCTGTCCCGGGCTGCACGTATTGATTCCGGGGATATCAGTTTGTACAGATCCTTCAGTTTAAAATAATCCGTAGAATCAGGAAATGGTTGCTCTGCTTTATAGCGGGCTGCATAAGCAAACCGGTATTCTTTGTATGTTTTGATATTGTCAATAAAAATATATCCGGTAACTCCCAACGCCGCATAAATGATAGGAACTTTCCAGTATTTTTTATTGTATACCTGTCCCCATCCGGGTAAGACAGCGGAACGGAAGGCTGCTGCCCGGGGAGGGTGGGCCTTTGTCGCCGAATCGTATTTATTAGTGATCGGTTTTTTTGTTACAACCGGTGTTGAATCTTTTTTATTGTCTGTATAAATCCGCTGCGCAAAAGAAGGATGAGCAGATAAAATAAATAAAATAAATAAAAAGGATCTCATTTTATGGAAATATCATTTAGTTGGGCACGTTCTTGAATATTGTTTGTTGAGTGTTGAATATTGAGTCTTCTATAAAAATATTCAACAGTCAATATTCAACAATCAACAATCAACAATCAATAATCAATATCCGATTATGAGTTTAATCAAGGTCAGCATTCATTTGCCCCAGTATCTTATTCAGTTCTTCCTGCGAATAATACTCGATAATGATCTGTCCGCTGCCGTTCCGGCTATGCCTGAGTTTTACCCGGGTACTGAAATGCGATGCTAATTTATCCTCTATTCGCTGAAATGCAGGAGGCAGATGGCTTTTTGAAGTTTTTTTAACAGCACCTTCTTTATAAAGGTTGCGGACAAGGGCTTCTGTCTGCCTGACAGACAATCCCTTTTCTTTGATTTCTTTAAAGATGAAAATTTGTTTGTCGATGGTGTCCACATTTATCAATGCCCTTGCATGACCCATGCTCAACTCACCACTACGTACTGCTAATTGGATATCGGGAGGCAATTTCAATAAACGAATGAAATTGGCGACCGTGCTTCTGTCCTTTCCCATTCTTTCCGCTACCTGCTCCTGTGTGAAATTCAATTCTTCCATCATTCTTTTATAGCTCAGCGAAATTTCCATCGCATTCAAGTCTTCCCGTTGCAGGTTTTCCAGCAAGGCCAGTTCGAGTAATTGTGAATCATTGGTATGGCGGATATAAGCCGGGATATCGGATATTCCGGCGAGCTTCGCTGCTCTCAAACGTCTTTCGCCGGTAACAAGGCGATATTTTCCATTGGCTAATTTCGAAACAGTAACAGGCTGAATAATATCATGCAGTTTAATGGAACTGGATAATTCCTGTAAAGCCTGTTCATCGAAATCACGGCGGGGCTGTTTGGGATTTGGTTCAATATCATCAACAGGGATACGGTTAATGCCGGTTGCATTTTCAACAACAGTTGTTTTCAATGAACCACTGGTCGTCTTCAGGTCCGCATCAATATTCTGCAATAAGGAACGGATGCCTTTGCCGAGGAGTTCTTTATTTTGTTTGGGTGTGGTCATATACTAGTTTGGAGTTCCCAGTTAGGAGTTCGGAGCCGGGCTCACATAAATTTGTCAGGGTTTTCAATCATGTGCCATAGAATTTTACCTACTTCATCATTCCTGAAACTGAAATCTTCATGTTCGCCCGCTTCAATATACTTACAATCTTTGGAAAAATCCAGCCAAACCTGAGTCTCTGCATTTTCAGTGGATGAATCAGTCAGTTTTGAAACAAAATGAGCTTTATATTTTTTTCTCCGGTAGGCTTCAACAAAATTAACACAAACAGAGCGGGAAGATCTTCTTATCTGGTCAGTCAGGCTAAATTTCTCTTCAGATGGAAATTTTTTTGTTCTTTCAAATATATCCATTGCAAGTTTATACGCTTTCTGATAAACGATCAGGTCCCTGTAGGTGCCCATAGCTTTTTCAAGTTACTATGACGATTTTGAATTACCGACTCCCAACTCCGAACTCCCGGCTCATAACTCAAGAATTCTTTCTTCATTCTTGATCTTCGTCATGTCATTTTTCTGAAGGATCTCTTTTGCAAGATTAAGGTAATTCACCGAACCTTTGCTCGTAGCATCGTATAAAATTACAGGCTTGCCGGCGCTGGGGGCTTCAGCAAGTTTGGAGTTGCGGTGAATGATGGTGCTGAAGACCATGTCTTCGAAGTGGCGGCGTACTTCACTCACCACCTGGTTGCAGAGACGGAGACGGGCATCATACATGGTCATTAATATGCCTTCGATCTGGAGGTCTGTATTGAGACGGCTTTGAACGATCTTAATAGTGTTTAATAATTTCCCAAGACCTTCCAGTGCAAAAAATTCGCATTGAACGGGTACCACGACAGCATCGGCAGCAGTTAATGCATTGACGGTGATGAGACCCAAAGAAGGAGAGCAGTCAATAATGATAAATTCGTAATCCTCCCGGATAGGTTCCAGTAAACTTTTCAGCACCATTTCCCGGTTGGGATAATTGATCATTTCAATTTCAGCGCCAACAAGGTCAATATGAGAAGGGATCAGGTCAAGATTAGGTATCTCCGTTTTCAATACCAGGTCTTTCGCTCTTGATTCATTCACCATACAATCATAGAGGCTTTGGGTTACATTATGCAGGTCAAAGCCTACACCCGTGGTGCTGTTGGCCTGCGGGTCGGCATCTACCAATAATGTTTTATACTCCAGTACTGCGAAACTGGCTGCCAGGTTAATGGCCGTGGTTGTTTTACCAACACCCCCCTTTTGATTTGCTACACCGATTATTCTTGCCATTTTGCCGAAAACTCCTTGATAATGATTAAATGTAAGTGGTAAAATTGCCGTCTGAAACCAAGAACACAAAATTAAGTTTTGCCCATTTTATGACGATTGGGCAAAAATAATTGTTAAACAAAAATCGCTTGAAATAAGTCTTTGTAAATTTGCATTCAATTTATGCGTAAATCTCCTTTCTGGTGGGTATTGATGGGTTTCATGTTCCTGATCGATATCTACTTTTTCCAGGCACTGCAGGTAGTAACCGTTGAAGCAACTCCGGGTACACAGATCATCCTATACTCCATTTACTGGGCCTTATCTGTGGCGGCCATTGCTATTTTCTGGACATTGCCGTATATCAAATTTAAACATCATGCCCGCTTGACCCGGACGAATGTCTTTTCGATCCTGGCAGGATTGTTCTTTGCCAAACTCATCGGTTCAATTTTTTTCCTGGCCGATGATATGTACCGTTTTGTTCTGTGGATCGGCGGCGACGCTGTTTCCAGGTCATACTTACTTAGCTGGGCGGGGATCATAGCAGGAGGAAGCCTGTTTGGTATCCTGGTATATGGATTTGGAAATAAATACCGCTACCGGGTAAAGAGGGTGAAACTTACGTATGATAATTTGCCTGCATCTTTTGCCGGTTTGAAGATCGTACACATCTCGGATATTCATTCCGGGAGTTTTACCAATAAAGAAGCCGTGATGCAGGGAGTACTGCAGATCATGGATGAAGAACCTGATCTCATTCTTTTTACCGGCGATATGGTGAATAATGTGGCGGAAGAGATGAATGATTATATGGATGTGTTTGATAAATTAAGGGCTCCGCTGGGTGTTTATTCTACGTTGGGTAATCATGATTACGGTGATTATGTACATTGGAAAACTGCAGAAGATAAAGAAGCTAATCTTGAAAGGCTAAAGCAGGTGCATCATAAATTAGGCTGGCGCTTGCTGATGAATGAGCATATTGTCCTTGAAAAAGGCGCTGATAGTATTGCAGTGCTGGGTATTGAAAACTGGAGCGCCAAAGCCCGGTTCCCGAAATATGGCAACTTGCAAAAAGCTTATAAAGGGTCTGAATCGCATCCGTTCAAAATTCTAATGAGCCACGATCCTTCACATTGGAAAGCCGAGGTGCTGAAAGACTATCCTGATATTGATCTGATGCTGGCTGGCCACACCCATGGAATGCAATTTGGATTTGAGCTACCCTGGTTTAAATGGAGCCCGGTTCAATATATTTATAAAGAATGGGCCGGTTTGTATGAAATGGCAAGCCAACGACTTTATGTCAACAGGGGTTTCGGTTTTATTGGCTATCCCGGCCGGTCCGGAATACTGCCCGAGATCACAGTTTTAGAGCTTTCCTGACCATTTTCCCCCGGCAATCCGCCAATATTTGCCCCGATATTTCGTTTTCTTTTTGATTTGGCAGTTTTTTAAACTTTTATTTGACCTTTAAGTCCTAAAAATCAACGCTTCAGAGCCGCCAATATCCTCGAAGCCGAACACCACTGCCTGATGTTTAAAAAATGGTCGATACTGCTGGCCTTCATTTCGGCCGGGATTGCTGCACATAG
>DATHDV010000179.1:0-10318 GCA_035318845.1 Chitinophagaceae bacterium | reverse complement strand
AGCGAACGCTGCGAGAAATATTGAAAACCGGACATTACCCAAATATGCGAACAGCTATCAAAGAATAAAATACCAAACCATTGCTTCATATAAGAAACGCTTCCGTAGACGATATCGGGTTGATCCGTGATCTTACTTTTAAAATATGGCCGCAAACCTATGCTGCCATCATTACACAGCAACAGATCGATTATATGCTTGAGTTGATGTACAGTGAAGCTTCACTCAAAAAACAAATGGAAGAAGGATGTCAGTTCATATTTGTATACGATGACATTGAACCCGTTGGCTTTGCAGCTTACCAGGAAATAAAACCAGGCACCTGGAAATTGCATAAGATCTATATCCTTACTACGCAACAAGGAAAGGGAACCGGGAAATTCGTGATCGATCACATCATGAAAGAAATCCAACAGCAGGGAGCTGCTGCTTTACAATTGCAGGTGAATCGCTATAACAAAGCAAGAAGCTTTTATGAAAAACTGGGATTTGCTGTAATAGAAGAAGCCGATTTTGATATTGGCAACGGATATTTTATGAATGATTATGTAATGGAGAAAAAGCTAATGGCTAACGGCTAACGGCCAATGGCTAACACCTTTATTCATCCGCCCTCGGGATCTTACACTCCAGCAGGTTTCTTGGATCCAACTGTTCTTCATCCCTGAACATCCTGAACTCCAGTTCGCTCCCAAATGTATAAGTGCCGATCGCTTTCCCCGCCGTCACCTTCTCCCCTTTCTTCACCCATGGCTTTGTTACTCCATAATACCAGAAATATAAATTCTTGTAATAAATAACGATCTCGTACTTCCCGTCTTCGGTTGTGTTAACATTACTCACGGCACCATTAATGCAACTGCGTACGATGGTATCCACCTTACTGACCATAATGATCTTTTCATCCTTTGGCTGCCAGGTAAAAGCTTCTTTCGGCTCCCTTCCTGAGCCATGTTCAAACGGGCATGTTAAGCGGACAGAATCCTTTTGTGCAAAAAGGCTGCAAGATGGAATCAGGAATATTGCCAGCAGGAAGGCTTTAGTGATGGCTCTCATTGTATATAATTTTGTTATTGATAATAATATGTCTTTTTAGTTTCGTTGTACGCTCAATTTTTTTGCCATGTCCGAACTTAGCGTATCAGCCGAAATACCATACCCGTTCACCAATACACCTTTCATGCCAGATAATGATTGAATGGCATATACCACGGCCTCATCGGAGGGATCTGTATTCCCTTCAAAGCGGTATACTTCTACGATCTCAAAGTCATTATGATTAAATTTACCGGCAGTACAAACGATGCTGTTTTCCTCCAGGTTGAAATCAATTTCAAATCCTCTTTTCTTCAACCCGTTCACGGCTTCTGATACGGTGTCATATGTTATCATTACCCTGGTTTTTAATTCTGTAAAATTATCCTTATTTGTTTAAATATGAAGACCGGAAGAATGTCTCGGCTATTAGAGGAATTCATTCCGACTTCCGGACTTCCGGTCTTTCGGACCTCTCTGCATGTGCAAAATAAGTGCCGCAAAACCGTCCTTTATGACCTTTTATTCGCCTGTAAACAGTACCTTTGCCGCCATAAATAAAAAGCTATTAAAATGTCAACTGTAACTAAATCCATTGATTTTAGCCTGCCCTATAAAGTGGCAGATATTTCCCTTGCTGAATGGGGACGTAAGGAAATAAGATTAGCCGAAGCAGAAATGCCCGGCCTGATGAGTATCCGTAAAGAATATGGCCCTTCTCAACCGCTGAAAGGCGCAAGGGTTGCCGGTTGTTTACACATGACGATACAAACCGCTGTATTGATCGAAACATTAACGGCACTTGGCGCCGAAGTTAAATGGAGCTCCTGCAATATCTTTTCCACCCAGGATCATGCCGCTGCTGCTGTTGCTGCTGCAGGTATTGGTGTCTTTGCCTGGAAAGGACAATCCATTGAGGAAGCCGACTGGTGCATCGAACAAACTTTATTCTTTGGCGCTGCCAACCGCCCATTGAATATGATACTGGATGATGGCGGCGATCTTACCAATATGGTATTGGATACCTATCCTGAATTAGTGCAGCATGTAAAAGGCATCTCCGAAGAAACCACCACCGGTGTTCACCGTTTATATGAAAGAGTGGCAAAAGGAACATTACCGATGCCTGCCATTAATGTGAACGACTCTGTTACAAAAAGCAAATTCGATAATAAATACGGTTGTAAAGAAAGCCTCGTGGATGCTATCCGTCGTGCTACGGATGTGATGCTGGCAGGTAAAGTAGCTGTTGTAGGTGGATATGGTGATGTAGGCAAAGGTTCTGCTGCTTCATTGAAAGGAGCTGGTTGCCGGGTGATCGTTACTGAAATTGATCCTATCTGTGCCTTACAAGCCGCCATGGATGGATTTGAAGTAAAGAAAATGATCGATGCGGTAAAAGAAGCCGACATTGTTGTCACCGCTTCCGGTTGCCGCGACCTGATCACCGGCGCACATTTTAAACTGATGAAGGATAAAGTGATCGTTTGTAATATCGGTCACTTCGATATTGAAATTGATATTGCCTGGTTAAATACAAATTATGGTGAGACAAAAGATACCATCAAACCGCAGGTTGATATTTATTATGTAGATGGGCATGATGTTATCATTCTGGCCGAAGGCCGGCTGGTGAATCTCGGTTGTGGCACAGGTCATCCCAGTTTTGTAATGAGTAACTCCTTCTCTAATCAAACGCTGGCGCAAATAGAATTATGGACTAACCATAAGAGCTACGAGAACAAAGTGTATGTTCTTCCCAAACATCTTGATGAAAAAGTTGCCTACCTGCATTTAGACAAGATCGGTGTGCAGCTGGATGAATTAACAGATGCGCAGGCTTCTTATTTGGGTATTACAAAGAATGGACCTTTTAAGGCGGAGCATTACAGGTATTAAAAAAGAAAACTTCTTTGCATAGGCCCTGCATTGCGGGGCTTTTTTTGTTATGTACCCGGTTTATCTGCTGAAATTTTATATGTAGGCAGGCTGCATTACTACTATCGCCCAGTTGCGTCGCACTTTTCAGGGTTCGTTTCGCTGCTCAACAATTTTTTTGTGCAAGTAAGAAAGCTTTGGTAGCTTAGACAAGCCGCCAAACCTATTTGCTATGAAACTTTCATCTTCGACCCTTTTAGGGTTCTTGCCGCTGTCTTTTAAATCATTAAATCGCATAAACTAACGACTCTCCACCTTTCCGCCCTGGCGAGTGATCAATAAAAAAGCACTCCGTTTGTGTGCTATTGCGGGAAAACCCTATAAACTAATCAGCCAATTGAAAATAATAAGAAATGACATACAGCGTTCAGCAAGAATAATCCAAAAACATCTTGATAAAGGGAATATTTCTGTGTTCTGTGGGGCAGGCATTTCTATATCTTCTGGCATTCCTTCTGTCAAACCAATTATTGAAAAAGTACTAAGCGAATTGGGATGCTCAACCTATGACATTAACAGATTCCTCAAAAAGGATACATTACCTATTCCATTTGAATCAGTAATACAGGTGTTTAAGGAAACGTTGACATTTGGCACGAATAAATTCTTTATAGAAGAATTTATTCGGCTGTTTAGGGCAGAGCCAAACTCACTACTTACTTAATGAATTGCTTCAAAAAAAAGCGATAGAAACCATTGTGACAACAAACTTTGATTGTTGTATTGAAAAAGCGTCAAAAAAAGATTTTAGATTTAAAAAGCTGATAGTTTATGCTGAGGAAGAACATTCGCTTAGAAGATTGAACCACAAAGAGAAAATCATAAAACTTCACGGTTGCATTAAAAAACCTTCACTCCTTGGGGCTACCGTGGATCAAATAACTAAAGATGAGTATTTTGTCAAGACAAAAATTGTCTTAAACAAGATATTGAAAAGTACATCGACAATATTGTTTTTAGGTTATAGTTGTTCTGATAAGTGGGATATTACAAAAGTGTTTACTGAGTTCTCGAAAAAAAAGATTAGCCTACCCGAAATACTTTTTTGGCAGCATTCAAATGAAGGTTTTGAAAACCCTACTGAAAATCAAAAGAAAATTTTCGAGGGATTTAAGTGTACATGGATGAGCGGAGACACAGACTTTTTGATAGGACAAATAGCTGGATTAAATAAGATTAAGCTTCCCAAGAAAAGTTGTCCGATTCCACCACAAAATATCTTAGGGGAAAAGGTAACTGATAAAAATTATGTACTTGGAAAAATTTTTCAAGCAGGAGGGTTTTTCAAGACCTCTGAAAAATATTTTAACGCATATACAAAATCAGATACACCAGACCGAAGGGATAAGAGAAAAACAATATATGCTTTAGAATCTTTGGGTGACGTTTGTAGAAAGTTAAAAAAAAATAGAAACTCAAGACTACATTATCAACAAGCCATCAATTTAAATGATAGAATTTTTCACACATCAAGCAGAAATCTGAACCTATACAAAGCCGCCCTTTTTACAAAGATTAGCATGCTACTACTTGATAGTAAGAAAGTAGAGAAAGCATCGCAATATATGAACCAGGCAATCGAAATTATTAAGGCTAATGAAAAGGGATTCTTATCTGTTGAGCAAAAGTTTCAAATTGCTGAAACTTATAACGATTTTGCCTTCCTAATGTATCAAAACAAAAAATACAAAGAAACGGAAGAGTATTGGAAAATTTCATTATCATATAAGAAAAGTATTTCAAAAATTTTCCCTCAACGATACATTGGTACATATGCTTCAACGCTTAATAATTTAGGAGCGATGTACTATTATATTAATCAATACACTAAGGCAATTAAAGTGAGTTCTGAATCAGTTAAATTGACCAGAGAATTGGCTGAAGTAAATCCTACTGTATATCTTCCCGATTTAGCAAGGAGGTTAAATAATTTAGGCTGTATTTATAGAGAAACTTTAAATAGAAGACTGGCATTAAAATACTTGACAGAGGCACTCCAAATTAGAGAAAATTTAGTAAAAGAAATTCCAACTGTGTACCTTTCTGAAAAAGCATTTACTTTAATCAATATTAGTGTTGCTTTTCAAAAAAAACCAAAGAAAAAAAATATTTCATTGCAATACTTAGATAAAGCAATTGAAATTTTAATTAAGTTCCGAAATCTTGTATCTGTAAGGAAGTATTTTGAAAACGTAAGTAAAATTCTTTCTGTTTGGGGTATTGATTCAGGTGATTATATAAAAAAGAAATGGGGATTCAGCCATAAATAATGGTACACAACACCCCTTGCAGGTGTTCCAAAAAAGCAACACGGCGTGGTCGGTGCCTGCTCAGACGTTTCATTCGGTGTTTTCTTCCACCAACCACACAGTCTGTCATACAAAGCGGGGAACTTTCACATTACCAAAACTTCAACTACTCCCACGGTAGCTCATTTCACGATCAACGTAAAAATTCAATAACTACTTTCAAACGACTATAACTATGTCCCGTATTCCTGCTGTCAGCGAACTGAGTAAATTAGTTCGGGGCTGCGGCTGGCTAAATTTTCATTATCACCTTTGATTGGTATAAATTCGGCGCTGACCTTATATTCGCCGGCCTTGAGTTTAGGACTGGTCCATCTCGCCTGGCCAAAGCGGTTTATTGGTACCGGCCTGCCCACGGGCTTGCCATTGAAATAGAACTGAATACTGCCTGCACCGTAACGCTGTTTCTTATCGTCAAAGCTCAGTCGTTGATCGGTGAGGCTGCGTTTGATGACAGCAACAAAGCTGGCGGTATTATTATCTTTGGTGACTTTGCGTTCCGGGTATATTTCAGTTTTGGTACCGGCCTGTTCTAACTTTTGGGCCACGAGATATGTTTTTGCAAATCCGATCTCCCCGGTCACCATTACATCCGCTACACAGTTATTGTGGTTATCCTTATCGGTTACTCCACGACAGGCCCGCAGGGCTATTTCCCTGCTAACAGGTTTCACTATTTTCATTTTGGGCAGCTTGCAGGTATTGGCATTCTCAAATGGCCATCCCTTTAAAGTAAAAGTAGCCGTGGATGTGCCCGGTGCATAATCAAACAGGCTCGACGCGGCACTTATCCGCCAGGATTTTGAAAACGTCTCGTTGAGCTGCTTATAGCGATCCGCCAGGTTGGCCGGCTTCGGCCCCAGGTAGCCACCATCAGACAGTGCAGGCAGCCACTGACCGGGTTCAATAAAACCGGCTATTCCCTCAGTCGCCGGCGTATTAAGTACGCTGATTTGGAGAAAGACTATATTATGTGCACTCCACCAGCCTGGAGTGACAATCAATGTGGATCCATTCGGAAAATCCACTTCGATCCCATTCCCATTCGCTGCCTTAGACACACGGGCACCGGGACCAAGATCAATAGTGCCCAGCGCATTAATGTCTTTAAGGATACCATCAACACGCAATCGCATACGGGTTTCCTGTTGCTGCACTGGCCCGTCGGGCTGGTAGCTGATGCGGTGATTTCCCACACGGGCTGACAGCGCTGTATTTACAGCCACACAACTACTCAGACCGGTATAACCGTTGAAGAGGGGATTGGCCGTAGTAACCGGGGTTTGCCGTGTCTGTATCTCGAAATCATTGCCGTCTCTCAGCAATGTATATTCACCCGCTCCGTGAAAATCATAATTGATACCGTTGACGGTTTTTATATGCGGATCGCCATTGTCGGCGGCATCATATACGGCGCGGTCATTGGTTAGCATCAGTTCATCTATCACAATACGGCCTTGCGATGATCCGTTTGCGGGTCCCACGTCCAGGCGGATCGCAACGATATCAGCCAGGTCCAGGCCTGATCCATTATTCAGAAAATCGGTTAGCCGGATGCGGATAGTTTCCATCTCGTTGTGCCAGCCGCCGGAGCGCTGGTACGGTTCTTCAAACCCGCCGCCAAATGCGCCGATGCTGATAGAACTGGAAACGGGTACGCCTTGCCCGTCCCTGAGGGTTACTTTGAATGTAAGGTCGCCAAGCACCGCCAGCGTATTGGGGTGTTGCGTGCCCTGCGCACCACGAAAAGATAAAAACAGGTTATTCGTGAAATCATGCTCCCCGACAGGTATCTGCCATTCGTAAAACAGGTTACTACCATTCCAGTCGAAAACTACTCCACGTTGGTCGTCGTTACGAACGGTCATACCATCTGTACTGCCGCCCTGGGTGGCCCCGTTAAAAGGATCCGATACGTTCCAGGTAAAATCGCCGTTGGTGTCATTCAACAGCCCTTCCAGAACATTTTGAACAGTAAATGATACGGGTGATCCGATGCTGCTGGTACCGGTAGCAGTCTGCGTTTGATAATCATCAATAATGATTGTTTTTTGCGGATTGGAAGCTGTATTAGGTGATGCGTCAACATATTCATGACTAACCTGGATACATGGGTCACCGGTTGGAACACCTATAGGACGGAAGCTTTCATATTGCCGCGTCAAAAAATCTATGGATGGAATATTATCTTCTACATAACGCTTTACCAAAGGCAGCAGATGACCGAGCAGGATCAGGTGTGTATTGGCCTGGCCGATCTGGCATGGACCGGTAAAATAGGTGGAACCTCCGCCATTGTGGAACCAGGCGTGGCCGGTACCCTGTACGACGGTTGATTGCCGGTTACCGGTGGCCCGGCCGTGCAAATGAAAAGTGCGGCAAAGCTGGTAAGGGAAACCGGGGCTGCAAAGTGCACAACCATTTACATCGGCATCGCCAGACGCTGTCCAGAGATGATAATTTGCATTATGCGGATTGGATGTGGCCGTACCTTCAAAATCGGTCGGCAACATGCTGCTGATTAATTTGATGTCAGCCATATTGTAATGGGTTGGCACATAGGTACCATCAAACATACGGTCATAAGCGATCGCCACTCCTTCGGCTCCGCGGCTATGGCCGATCCAAACGATCCTGTCGGCATCAATATTTCCGGTCAATGCAGCCGCACCCGGAATGGCGCCGGCATTGATCTGGTCAATCAACGCATCGGTATGCGCAAGCGTGGTCGTTGACGCACTGACGGGCCCCGGGCCTGTATTATTAGGGTGGCTCATTACTACATAACCGTATGATGCCAGGTGATTACCTATATGATCATACCATATATATTGGTGACCATTTCCGTGCGACACGATGATCAGGGGCAGGTTTTTACCGGTCGCGGCTTTAACAGCAGCCACATTGGTGGGGAAGAACAGGTTTTCCGCCTCAAACCCGGCGGGAATGCCAAAGGTTGTTGCAACGGCACCATTGATATTATAATTCAATTCCGTTACCGCCTCCGGGCCGGGGGCGGCGGTATTGTGCACCATATAAAAGCCGGACTCATTATTGCGCCCATCAATAAAATCGTTCCCGTCAAGCACACCATTCTGGTTAAAATCAAGGACTACGTCATACCCCACCCCGAGGCCGAGCCCTGCATTGGCGCTCAGTTCGCCAGCATTGGCCACCGTGAAGGTATTGCCCTGGATAGTAGCGCCGCTAAATGTTACTGTCATCTTGCCGCCCAATGTTACATCAGTAAGTGTATTGTTGAGGGTCCATCCATTGGTGCCTTTGGCGGCTACAATATATATATCACAGTTCAGGCCCATAATAGACGGGAACCGTGTGGGATCGATCGCGATCTGTACATTACTGTTGGCATTGATCGCCTTCACATATTCAAAAAACGGATAGACGGCTAGCGAACGGCCTGCGAGTTCGGTTTTGGTTACGGCTGCTGAAGCCGAATGTCCTGCAAATAAAGCGGCTGATGCAATCAAAATTGACCTGAATGCGCTCAGCGTATGTTGGATAGGTTTCATGATATCATTGCTGATTTTAATCGTTTATTTTATTGACGGGTTTCGGGCAACCGCCAGGCCTCAACAATATGTTTTTCCTGTGGCGAGAATTCGAGTATGAGGTCTGCGGCATATTTGCGTAAAAGCGTGGTAAGGTCAGGCACTGTTGCCATTTTCTTTGTGCGGCTTTTTACATCCTCTGCTTTCAGGGGCCTGGCGCCTGAGCTTGTGGCTTTGGCCCGTTCAGCTCTGATCTTTTTTGCGTCAATGCGTTCCGGCAGATCCTTTGTGCCAAACCATACAGGTTCTTTCGAAAGATCTATTGGCCCGGGAATGATACCTATCACATAACCCGATTCATAGCCCTGGTTGATCCGTTGAACGGTTTGATTGCCGGCATATAATACCGGCTGCAGGTCGTTTGTCGGCCTCACCAGGCTTGTATCAACCTTTATCACTACCAGCAAACCGGAGCGTACATCAGGACGTTCACTCCGCCAGTCAAACTTAAACGACTTCTCCAACCTGAATGGCTGAATGCGCACAATGTCTAAACCCTTCCGCGTTTGGGAATACAGCGGGGTGGTAGGTGTACATGCACATATAATGCAAAAGCCCGATAATAGCGAGAGGTAAAAGCGCTGTCGCATGACAAAAATCAAACTGTAACTTCTGTTTAGTATTCGAGTCATTACCATAATAGCTCCTTATTTTTAAAGTGTTGATAATATAGTTAATTCATTTCTGAAACCTTCGGCTTCGAACGGGTGTATGGACTACGTGACAGCTTGGTACTCGTCGTTCTTCATTGTAATATGTCCTTGCTTTGCAACTAAGCTCAATCAATTAAATACCTGTTGAATTTAAAGAAGAAAAGGTAAGAAGAGGTTTTATTCCTGCAGCCCGTATTACTACGGATTTTGTTGAAGGGATCGTACGCTAATCAGGCAAGAGTCAGTTGGCATCATCAACCCCCACCAAACCCGGGTGTCGCTCACGCATCCGTTTCTTTAAAACCCGCTGATGAATATTTAAAGGCACCCTTTTTTCGGCCTTCTCCCGGAGAATGTTTTTGATAAAAGCCACCGTAGCCGCCAACTGATCGATCAATGATAATTCAACCCCGCGGTTCACCGATCTTCCCAGCATGATCTCATCAGGTAATTCATCAACCCGCAGTTCGGCGCTTTGTTTATGCAGCATTTCCGATTCACGCTTCACCATTGACGATTCACGCTTCACCATTGACGATTCACGCTTCACAAATTCTTCCCAAAGTAGCCGGATGATCTCTTCCTCAGCCAGTCCTTTTCTCACTAATTCCTGTGCCCGGTTACGCAACGGGTACCAAACTTTATGCTGGCTACGGTCGCAACGATCTAATTCATAATAGATCTTTTGTGCAAGTTTCACCGCTTCACCAAACCATTTCGCATTCCTGCGTGTATTACTGAAACGATAATCCCTTCTTATTCGTCGCAGGCTGATCTCGCTTTTCGTTTTCAGGTAATACTTTCCGTTCAA
>DATHDV010000178.1:0-23637 GCA_035318845.1 Chitinophagaceae bacterium | reverse complement strand
TTATAAAGCATAATTGATATAGCGGGGATAGGTTTCCCGGTTGGCTTGTGCAAGATCACGGCCTCTTACAATTCCTAATCTTGCTGATAAACTCTGTAAGAGCAAGGCCATTAAATTACTCATCAATAAGACCCAGATGAGTTTATAACCAAACTTGCTTCCACCGGCCAGGTCGGTGGCCCAGTTGCCGGGATCCATATAACCCACACTTACTAAATAGGCGGGACCAAAAAAAGATAATATCCTTCTCCAACCCGGTCTGCGGGTGCTGGTGGTGTCTACACTTTCATGTACTTCACTTAATGATTGCTGCTGTGGTGATCTGTTAAACATAACTGACGAAAATATTTTTTGCTAACTGTTCGCTGATATTAAATGGTTGTTGCTGGCGGATCTTTATTTCCATGGAATGATCAAAATCAAATTTCTTTTTTACTTCCACCCGGGTGCCGATGCTGATATTCTTATGTTTGAGTAATTCCAGTATCTCGCTTGACTGATCACTTACATGGCTTACCAGGGCCGGTTTATTCAGAGCCAGTTCTGTGATGCAAACCTGTTTGCTCGTCTCTATTTTACCATTGGCATCCGGTATCGGGTCGCCATGGGGATCTACCCGCGGAAAACCGAGGAACTCATCTAATTTGTCAATGAGTTTTTTACTGCTCACATGTTCCATATGTTCCGCTATGGCATGTACCTCATCCCAACTGAATTTTAATTTTTCGGCCAGGAAATATTCCCAGAGCCGGTGGCGGCGGATGATACCCAGTGCTACTTTGGAGCCTTCATTGCTTAGCCGGAAACCCTGGTAGGGCTGGTAATGGAGTAATTTTTTGGTCTTCAGTTTTTTCATCATATCAGTAACAGAAGCCGGCTTTGTCTTTAATTCCCGTGCCAGTTCATTGGTGGTTACTGTTACATCATCGCCCTGCAGGTGATAAATGGCTTTGATATAATTCTCTTCGCTGGTAGAATAATTCAGCATGTCTAAAAATAATTTTAGACAAACCTAAAATAAATTACCTGATCTGCAAAATCTAAAATTTTGGAGATGATAGATGAAAGATAAAAGATGATAGTTTTTACGACATTTAGGGGTTTATCCGTGGGATTTTTCAAGTATAATTTTGGGCACTGATCCAATAGGACTCTTTCTTCTTTAAGGAATTATCATCTATACACTATCAGTTATCATCTTATTCCGGAATCGCTTACATTCGGGTTGTAAATACTCAAAATGGCTGTTACCAGGAAATTAATATTGTCATTGTTAGCTTTCGCTTTGCTGGCGGGCTGTAAGCATAAGAAGAAGCCATCCATGGCTGGAGAAGAACCTGTACGGGCATCAGATTTTATTGAATTCTTTCAGCCGGTTAAATTAAGTTACCAGCTCGCGGATAGTATTTTACCCAAAAAAGAAAAAGATTCCCTGTTGATCAGTTATAAAATATTTACACAGTTTGTTCCTGATTCCATATTAATTAAAATCTTTGGAAAAGGAACGAAACTGAAAATATATGCATTGGGAAGGGCGGAAGAACCCGAAGCCGGGACCTACCTGTTTGTAAAGACGGTGACCAGTGATAAAAAGGCTGTTCTCATTCTTGCTTTTGATATGAAGCACCAGTTTCTTGCGGCGCTGACGGCACTGCGCCCCGGTGCCAGTGCAGCTACCCTGCAATCCGTAACCATGGACCGGAAATACACGATCACTAAAACAATCTTGCGCAAAAATGCCAACGGAAGCATGAGCGAGGGTAAAGATGTATATGTGCTGAATGCAGAGGCAAAGAATTTCATGCTCATCATGACCGATGCTCTGGAAGACAAAGCAACTGAACTGATCAACCCGATCGATACCATGCCCCGTAAGAATAAATACGCTGCAGATTACGGATCAGGAAAAATGAATTTGGTTTCCATCCGCGATGGCCGCAAAAATGACCGCATCCATTTTTTTATTCATTTCGAAAAAAATAATGGAGGATGTACCGGTGAATTGAAAGGAGAAGCCATGTTTCGTTCACCCAATACGGCCGAATACCGGGAGGCCGGCGATCCCTGTATCCTGAAATTTATTTTTAGCTCAGGTTCTGTATCACTGAAAGAAGAAGGTTGCGGCTCAAGAAGAGGATTGCAATGTTTGTTTGATGGAAGTTTTCCGAGGAAACGGGAAATAAAACCAAAGAAACCTTCTAAAAAATAAGAAATAAAGAATAAAAAATAAGGAATAAGAAAGTAAAAGAATACCCGACTTCCTTATTCCTTATTTCTCATTTCTTATTTCTTATTTCAATGTATATTGCAGCTTCGTGAAAACTGAACACAGTATGAGTTTTACAAATTTTTCCGTTCCATACCCTGTTGAAGAACGCTACGCCAAAAAGATCGCTTACTTCTCCATGGAGTTCGCTACGCATCAGCCTTTAAAGATATATAGCGGCGGTCTTGGTTTTTTGGCAGGTTCACATTTGCGCAGCGCTTATGAACTCAAACAAAACCTTGTTGGCATTGGCATGTTATGGAAATATGGTTACTACGACCAGGAACGTAACCAGGACCAGACCCTGGATGTGGCATGGAATGAAAAACAATTCAGTTTCCTGGAAGACACCGGTATCAAATTCCAGATCAACATACATGAGCATCCTGTTTGGGTAAAAGTTTTTTACCTGGATCCTGAAACATTTAAAACGGCGCCGTTGTTTTTATTATCAACGGATGTTCCGGAGAATGATTATGTGTCGCAAACGATAACACATCGTTTGTATGATGCCAATGTGGCTACCAAAGTGGCGCAATTTATTTTACTTGGTGTTGGCGGCGCCAAACTGATGGATGTGATCGGTTTTAATCCTGACCTCTACCATTTGAATGAAGCGCATGGGTTATCTGCTGCTTTTTATTTATACAAGAAACACGAGAACAATATTGAAGCAGTGCGGGAAAGATTGGTATTTACTACCCACACCCCTGAAGAAGCCGGCAATGAAAAACATGATATTTATCTCTGTCATAAAATGAGTTATTTCTGCGGCTTGTCGGTGGAAGAGGTAAAACAACTTACCGGTAATTCTGCAGACCAGTTCAATCACTCGCTGGCGGCATTGCGTTTTGCGAAACTGGCCAATGGTGTATCACAATTGCACGGGAAGGTATCAAGGGCCATGTGGAGCAAGTATGAGAACATCTGCCCGATCATTTCAATTACCAATGCACAAAACTGGCGGTACTGGGCCGATAAGCAATTGTATAAATTTTTAGAAGCCGGTGATGATTACGGCATTGATGACCGGAAAAAATATTTAAAGAAAAGGGCTTTTGAAATAGTAGCAGACCAAACAGGTAAGATCTTTGACCCCAATATTTTTACGATCGTATGGGCAAGACGTTTTGCCGGTTATAAAAGAGCAGGATTATTGACAACCGATGAAGAACGTTTTGACAAGCTGATGAAGGATAGTAAATATCCCGTGCAGATCATCTGGGCCGGTAAACCATATCCCGTTGATCATCCTGCCATCAGTGAATTCAACCAATTGGTGCATTTAAGCAAACAGTATAAGAATATGGCAGTGCTGATCTGCTATGAGCTTACCTTATCCAAGCGGATGAAACAAGCTGCCGACGCCTGGCTGAATAATCCAAGAGTGCCAAGAGAAGCATCGGGCACCAGCGGCATGACAGCTGCGATGAATGGCGCTGTTAATTTTTCCACGGATGATGGATGGATACCGGAATTCATCAATCATGGACACAATGGTTTCGTGGTTCCTAAAACTGATTATGCAAGCATGGCCGTGCATGAACAGGATGAATATGACCTGGACCATTTGTATGAGATCTTAGAAAAAGAAATTCTTCCTTTATACTATAACGACCATTATACCTGGCGGCAGGTCATGAAGAACGGGATGCGGGATGTGCGTTTTCAATTCGACAGTAACCGGATGGCGAATGAGTATTATGAACTGCTGTACAAATAGCATTTTAGAATAATTGGGAAAAGTGGAATTGGGAAATTTTGAAATTTTCCAATTCCAAGATCTATTACTGAAATTGCTCAATTAATTCATCAGTTGATTTTGAAACGGAGTAGAAACTTATAAGTTTTGTTATCACTCCCTCCACCAATGCATCGGGACAAGAAGCTCCACTGGTCAATAAAATTCTAACCGGAACCTTTTTGGGCAGGTAATCGGTTGTCAGTATTTCTTCTTTTGTATGAAAATTGTAATGAAGGATTTTATTAGCAGATAAAATTTTCTCATCATTATTAATAAAATAAGTGGGCAGTTTCTCTTCACACAATTCAACCAAATGAGAAGTATTGGATGAATTATAACCACCGACAACAATAGCAAGGTCGGCATTTGTTTCCAGCATGCCGCTGACTGCTGTCTGGTTATCATTGGTGGCATAGCAAAGAGTATCTCTTGTATCGGCAAATCGTTCTTCGCTGTTTTGCGGTTTATACTTTTGAATCATCACTTCTTTCAGCAGATCAGCAATAGCCTGTGTATCGCTGGCCAGCATGGTGGTTTGGTTCACAACGCCGATACGTTGCAGATCTTTCTTCACATCAAAGCCATCCGAGTATTGACCTTTGAATTCAGTATAAAAATCATCTGCAGGTTTTTCACCAGTAATATATTTCGCTAATTCTTTTGCTTCGGGCATGTCTTTTACAATAACGGATGGTGCATTGGATGAAGCATGGGAAAAAGTAGCCCTTGTTTCCTCATGCTTTGGTTTGCCGTGAATGATAACCGTATAATCTTTTTTGGCGATCGCCTCGCTTCGGTTCCAAACTTTTTCCACGAAGGGACAGGTGGTATTATATTTTTCGGTTTGAATGCCGATGCGTTTTAATTTTTCTTCAATTTCCAGGGTAGTGCCAAAAGCTGGTATCAACACAATATCATCAGCAGTAATTTCTTCAAAAGGGATCAGTTGTTTTCCGTAAGTATCCTGCAAAAAAACAATGCCATGTGCCTGCAGGTCGGCATTCACCTGCGGGTTATGGATCATTTCACTCAGCAGGAATATTTTTTTACCCGGGTTTTCTTCGACGGTCTTAAAAGCGATCTCGATCGCATTTTCCACCCCATAGCAAAAACCGAAATGACGGGCCAGGTAAATTTGTAAGGGGCCGAAGTTAAGCAGGGTGGGGCTGAAGTCCTTCTTCATCTTATCCGTTTCCTTCCGCTTTTTTTTAATGGCGGTGATCAAAGGACTCCGGTAAATGATCGGGACTTCAAAACTCTTCATCCTGCAAAAGTAACGAAGTCTGAAGCCGGAAGTCAAAAAGTCAAAAGGCAAAATTCAAAACCAGTAAGTTAGTACCCCGAATCCCGTTCTTTTCTGAACTTCTGATTTTTTACTTTTAACTTTTGAATTTTGACTTTGGACCTCACGCTTCGGATTTTATCTTATTTTCACAGCAAACGATTGGCATGGTTAAACTTTTGTGTAAGGTTGCGGCCATTTCATTACTTGTTAGTTGCAAAAATGATCCAAAACAAAAATCCGTTTCAATGGACAAGAATTCTCCTTTTAAAACTGCCGATTGGGTACACAGCAGCAATATCTATGAAGTAAATCTGCGGCAATATACTCTCCCGGGAACCTTCAATGCTTTTGCAGACGAATTGCCCAGGTTAAAGGAAATGGGAGTGAAAACTTTATGGTTCATGCCCGTCACCCCCATTGCACAAAAAAAGAAGCTGGGTTCAATGGGCAGTTACTATGCCTGTTCGGATTATACTTCCATCAACCCGGAATTTAGTACACTGGATGATTTTAAGAAATTAGTGAAGCGGTCACATGAAATGGGTTTCAAGATCATCATCGACTGGGTAGCCAATCATACGGGCTGGGATCATGTATGGACAAAAGAACACCCGGATTATTATTTAAAAGATACTGCAACCAATGATTTTAAAACCCCCAGCGGTATGGAGGATATCATTGAACTGGATTATAAAAACCCTGCCTTACGAAATGCCATGACCGATGCGATGATGTTTTGGGTCAATGAATGTGATATTGATGGCTTCCGCTGCGACCTTGCATCCTGGGTGGATCTTTCTTTCTGGAAAGAAGCAAGAGGAAAAATTGATGCTGTTAAACAATTATTCTGGCTGGGTGAGTTTGATGAACTGGAAAAACCCGAATACGGAGAAGCCTTTGATGCCAGCTATACCTGGACATGGATGCACGGGACGGAGGATTTTTATAAAAAACATTTGGCAACCGATTCGTTATACACCATATTAAAAAAATATGATGACCTCGGCGACAGCACCATGAGAACATGGTTCACCACGAATCATGATGAGAACAGCTGGAATGGAACAGAATATGAAAAATATGGCGATATGGCGAAGACCCTTGCCGTATTCAGTATGACATGGAATGGGATACCGCTGCTTTATTCCGGGCAGGAATTACCAAACAGGAAAAGGATCAAATTCTTTGATAAGGACGCCATTCAATGGACCGGCAATAATGAACTGCATGATTTTTATAAAACATTGCTGAACCTTCATAGCGATCACCCGGCCCTGCGTGCGGGTGACCCAACCGTACAAACATTCCGTATCAAAACGACTGACAGCAAGAACGTGTTTGCCTATTTAAGAAAGAAAGACAATAAGGAAGTGCTGGTTGTGTTTAATCTTTCGGTACAAAAAGATCTTCATTTTGATATAATCGATGAAAACGTAACCGGCATATTTAAAAATGCTTTTTCCGGCGCTGCCAATGATTTTACTACCGAAAAAAGTTTTGAAATGCAGGGGTGGGAGTATTTGGTGTATGTGAAATAAGAAATAAGGAATGAGAAATAAGAAATTAAAAAGGTCGCCTCTTATAGTGGCGACCTTTTCTTTATAATCATTTAATCAGGGTAATCTCTGCGGTTGTTATTCTTCTTCAAGATTCAGCGGGTACCTGTAAATACCTTCGTAGCCGGGGTATGTACCTTCCAGCTGGAGGCTTTCTCCACGAAGGCTCCTGATCGCCTGGCTTAGTTCTTCAATGCTGGTTATATCCACTCCGTTAACACTGGTAATGATAAACCCATCCTGCATCCTTGTCTTGCTGAAAGGACCACCGGCTTTTATTTTCTTTACCAGCACACCGCCTTCAATTTTATATTGCTCAGCTTTTTTCTTATCCAGCGTTTCCAGGTCTGCGCCGAGTTTATCACCCACTCCTGTAATTCCTGTCTGCTCATATGTGCCGGTTTTGCCCGTTAATGTGGCAGCAGTTGTATATTCTTTACCATCTCTTTTATAAGTAATGTTTATTTTATCGCCAGTATTGTAAGAAGAAACAGTGGCCTGCAGTTCTGTCCACGAATAGATAGGAGCCTCATTTATTTTAGTGATAATATCTCCTTTTTTCAAACCAGTAGTTGCGGCTGCACCATCTTTTGCAACTTCGCCGATATGGGCGCCATCGCCGGCATCCATTCTTTCCTGGTTGGCCGAAATGCCCAGGTAAGGTCTTTTCACATCGCCAAATTTGATGAGGTCATTCACAATTTTCTTAACCAAGTTTACCGGGATGGCAAATGAATAACCGGCATAAGTTCCGGTAGGTGCATAGATGGCTGAATTAATTCCTATCAGTTGTCCGTCGGTACCGATTAATGCTCCACCACTGTTACCCTGGTTTACAGCAGCATCTGTCTGAATAAAAGATTCGATAGGTGTCTGGCTTTGACGACCATTGATACCAATATTTCTTCCTTTGGCGCTAACAATTCCCGCTGTCACAGTTGTCTCCAGGGTTAGCGGATATCCGATCGCCAACACCCATTGACCCAATTTTACATTATCAGAGTTGCCATATAATAAAAAGGGAAACCCTGTACCATCGATCTTCAACACGGCGATATCACTGCTGGCATCTTTACCGATCACTCTTGCTTTGTATGTTTTTTTATTGCTGAGTGTTACTGTTATTTCATCCGCCACACCGGTGCCACCGTCTGACACAACATGGTTATTGGTAATGATGTATCCATCCTCGCTGATGATGACACCACTGCCGGATGCTTTTTGTTCAGGCTGCATCTGCGGACCCATATTGAAAAACTGGTCGAACCAATCTTCCATTGAGTTACTCCTGTTACGTGGCAATTGGTTACTTACTTTCTTGGCCGGAATTTTTGTTTTGATATGAACAACAGCAGGCACAGCGGCATTAGCAGCTTTGGTAAAGTCAACCGGCTCACCGCCATTGGCTACATTATCAAAAAAACCTGCATAGTTTACCGGGGCTTTGCCATCAGTTGATTGAACGAATACAGATGAATTTTTGTGGACTACTTTGTTGTAAACCCACACACTGCCAACAGCAGACATTGCACTCACGGCAATGATCAGGAAAAGTTGTTTGAGTTTCATAGTGTTTTATACTTTTTTATTCTTTAATAGGTTAATGTTTTACCGGGCATTTTTATCAAATCCTGTGCCCTTATATACAAAGTAACAAACTGTCAGGCGATGCATGTTTGCCACTTGTTTAGTTTAACAAATCTTTACTAAGAGCTTCGTACTTTAGCGACCATACAAATTTATCGAGAAATCCTGTTACCAGGAAGTCCTGTTTTAGAGATCGCATAGAAACCGGAGGGTATCGACTCCATCGGCATAATCGTTAATATTTGGGGACTGGCTCTTCCCAAATGCTGTAAAACCCTTACCTACGATACACTGCAGATCAGGATTTCCTGTCATTTTTTCCATCAATGCATCCTTATTGACGTAAAATTCATAATTCAACTGGCTGATGGGGGAAAAAAAAGCCGGGTCTTCGATCAGCAGGACAGAACCATTGGTCATGTAATACTTTTTATTCAGCTGATGCAGGGCCAGGTTGTAGTCATAGTTGTTTTTGTATTTGTGATGGTCGGCCAGCCAATTATATTTTTTAAATGCCTCCAGTAACGGGATGAAATCATATTCTTTCGGAACATAGATCTTGGTAACATTCCGGCAGCCCAGTCCAAAATACAGGTAAACATCATCTGCCAGTTTTTCCAGTTCTTCCTTCGTTTCTTCCCCGGCCAGGATAGCCACGGATGTTCTGTTGCGGCGGATGACATGAGGATATTTTCCAAAATAATAATCAAAATACCTGGATGAGTTATTGCTGCCGGTGGCAATATAAGCATCACAGCCCTTCAGCATTTCGGAAAATTGAATGAAGTTGTTTATTTCGGCATCCTCCGGAGGAGTCCTTACGGACCATTCACTTAGTTTTTCTGTCAAATGTTTGATCAACAGTTTGTCTTTGGATGAAAGTTTGATCATGGCTTTATGACCGCTGATAAAAACACAAAGAAGATCATGAAAACCGACGAGAGGAATATTGCCGGCCATGACAATTCCAACAGTTGATAGTTTATCGTTTGTAGTTTTTAGTTTATAGTTTGCCGACCAATCCTCCAATATCTTTTTCTGCAGGAAGGAACGGGCAATAGTTTCTGTGGCCAGGTCAGCAAATTCGGGGATGAACCAACCGTTTTCATAACCAGCTTTTTCTTTGACCTGCTTCCAGGGTTCCTCATTTGATAAAATATATTCACCCAGCCGGACCAATAAATTAATACGATATGGTAAATTCATTCCCAATAATTAAATTTGCTCCGAAGGAGTCCTTTGGACTGCAAAACTAGGTCTGAACTCATTAATCAACTAATTATGGCTATTAAGATCACCGAGGAATGTATCAATTGCGGCGCCTGCGAGCCGGAATGTCCAAACAATGCTATTTATGAAGGTGGTGTGGAATGGGCTATTGCTGACGGCAATACCGTAAAAGGACCGTTTACTCTACTGGATGGAACGGTAGTGGATGCCGATCAGAAAAATCCGCCCGTGGCTACGGACATCTATTATATCACTCCCAACAAATGCACAGAATGCCAGGGCTTCCACGAAGAACCCCAATGCGCTGCCGTTTGCCCGGTGGATTGCTGTGTTCCTGATGAAATGTATAAGGAAACGGTCGAGGAACTAATGGATAAAAAAGCCAGGCTGCATATTTAACTAAGTGCTTATCCTGTGCATAAATTCTGCAGCGGAATATTGATTGGCATAATAAACTTTTCTACCTTACAGGTAATTTCAATAAAGCAACAAAAGTTGCCGAAACAGTGACGGGTGATATGTTCCGTCGTAAAAAGGTGAAGGAGAAACGGCCTTCACCTTTCTTATGCCCCGCCCCCAAACCCCCTAAAGGGGGCTTCAGAAGAGTCATTATATCCGATCACAACCATAACAGCGAAGAGTTTGTACTATTTTTTGTTAATGCTATTTGATAAATGTCCTGAAGGTTGGGGGTCTTAAATTTTTCTGCAATATTTGCAAAGCTAAACACACCAAACATCCACATGAAGAAGAATATAGCCCTCGTCACGGGGGGATTCTCCGGCGAAGCAGTTATATCTTATAAGACCGCTGTAACTATTGACAATAACCTTGACCGGGGTCTTTTCAATGTTTATAAGATCGATATTAATCCCCGGGGCTGGTTTTATGAACTGCCCGGTGGACAAAAAACGGAAATAGATCAAAATGATTTTTCCCTGCAAATTGATAAACAGAAAATAAAATTTGATGCGGTCTTTATCGCTATCCACGGCACCCCGGGTGAGGATGGAAAACTGCAGGGCTATTTTGATATGATAGGAATTCCTTACACGGGTTGCAATGCCGCTACATCAGCGCTGACCTTTAATAAACGGTATACCGTATCAGTTGCTGCTTTTTCAGGTATTGAAGTGTCGAGATCGGTTTTATTTATTAAAGATAATTTTGTCAGTCCTGATGAAGCCATTGCACATTTAAGATTCCCGGTTTTTGTAAAACCCAATAATGGGGGGTCGAGTATCGGCATGTCAAAAGTGAACAAGGCATCTGACGAACTGGGAACAGCCATTGAAAAAGCATTCAAAGAAGACAAAGAAGTGCTGGTGGAAGAATATATCAGCGGCAGGGAGTTTACCGCCGGTGTTTTTAAATCAAAAGGCAATATTATTGTCTTGCCGCTTACAGAAGTGAAGGCTGATGCCAGCCAGGCTTTCTTTGATTTTGAAGCCAAGTACCAGGGTAAATCTTCAGAAATAACGCCGGCGGAAGTAGATGAAACGGTGGCAGATAAAATAAGAACCGCGGCAAAAAAGATCTATGAAGTTTTCAATTGCAGGGGAGTGGTGCGGATCGATTTTATTTATAATGAAGAAGCCGGTAAACCTTTTATGCTGGAAGTGAATACCATTCCCGGCCAGAGTGAAGCCAGCATCGTGCCGCAACAGGTAAAAGTGATGGGCTGGAGTTTGAAAGAATTTTATACTAAATTGGTTGAAGAATGTTTTTAACTATTGCGAAAAGTTTCCCGATGAAGATCGGGAGGAAATTGGGAAATTTGTTTATAGCTGAAATTTTTTTCATCTGTAAGAAAATTACTAAAGTTGCGGAAAAGATTGTGATAGGAAGACAATTTCGAAATTTCCCAATTTCAAAATTCAAAAATTCATAGCCTGTGTTCAAATTCATCACACATCGCCCTTTATGGGTTAATATAGTTGTAGGTCTTTTATTGGCCATTGGGATCTTCGCCATTTTTCTTCTTTCACTTAAATGGATGACGCATCATGGCCGCTCAGCAACTGTACCCAATGTGGCCGGGAAAAATTATGAAGAAGCGAGAAAGATCCTCAAAAAAGCCGGCTTTGATGTGGAGGTCCAGGATTCCATTTATGCAGATACGCTGAAACCGCTGGCAGTTATTAAACAAATACCCGAAGCGGATGAAGTAGTTAAATCAAACCGCACCGTATACCTTGTTATCAGCAGGGCCGTGCCGCCCATTGTGGAAATGCCCAATCTTGTTGGTTACAGTTTCCGGAATGCAGAAATGGTATTGAGAACGATGGACCTGAAGATCGGCGATACCAGTTTTAAACCCGACTTTGCCAAGGATGCTGTGCTGGAGCAATTATATAATGGTAACACGATAAGTCCCGGCACCAAGATCAGGAAGGGCAGTTCTATCTCGCTGGTGCTTGGCGATGGTGTGGGCAAAAGAGAATTCGCCGTTCCGGTGATCACCGGCATGCAGTTCTGTGATGTTAAAAAAATACTTGAAGCAAGCGGAATTGTGGTAGGGGCCATCACAAAAGATGAGAATGTTACTGACACCTGTAGTGCATGGATATACAAACAAAACCCCGAACGATTTGACGATGAAAAAAAATTGAACCATATCCGTACCGGGCAAACCATGGATGTGTGGCTGCAACTGGATAAACCCGCCCGGAAAGACAGTGCGGATAAAGAAATACTCCAACCATTATAATAACTGTTATGCAAAATATTTCTGTTGAAGAATTAAAAAGCCGGATGGATGCCGGTGAAAAGATAAACCTGATCGATTGCCGTGAACCGCATGAATATGCCGAGTTCAATATAGGCGGCAAACTGATCCAGCTGGGCAAAATACAAACTATGCAGATAGATGAGATCGAAGACCTGAAAGATGAAGAGGTCATTATTCATTGCCGCAGCGGCCAAAGAAGCATGGTAGCTTGTATGTTCCTGGATACATTGGGTTTCAAAAACACGAAGAATCTTGTTGGCGGGATACTGGCATGGAAGGAGAAGGTTAAATAGCCGTTAGCCACTAGCTATTAGCCATTAGCTAAAGGCTAACAGCTAATAGCTCATAGCTTCATATTCACCCCAATCATAAAATTCGTTCCCGCCATCGGGAAATAATAATTGTTGACCGACAACTCTCCGCCATAGATATAATTATAGGTATAACCGTTGGGTTCATATTTCGTATTCAAAATATTATTTACCCGGGCAATGATATTTATCTCTTTCGGCAATTTCTTGTTAATGGTATAAATAACTCTTAGATCCTGCACAAAAAAAGCATCCAGTACACGACTGTTGTCTTGTGTATTATCAAGGTATTGTTTGCTTACATATTTATTCAAAAGACTTAGTTCCAGGTTTTTTATTGGCAAAAAATTAATGGTAGCTCCGCCAACAATGTTTGGGGATAAAGCAATATCGGTTGATGAATAGTTGTTGATCTTCTGCCCGCCGTTATCATAGTCATCAATATATTCAGTAAAATTCTGCACTTTGTTTTTACTCAAAGCAAGATTTGCTGAAGCATTCATCCATGAATTGAATTTATAATTACCCTGCAACTCAATACCGGCCCGGTAGCTTTTGGGAATATTGGTCCTTGTGTAGGCTCCCACGTCATTGATCTGTCCTGTTAAGACCAACTGGTCTTTATAGTTCATATAATAAAGTGTAGCTGACCAGCTATAATTATTCTTTGCTTGCTCAATACCCAATTCCGTGTCGTATAATCTTTCCGGCTTGGGCTGCCGGGTAGTGCCTGCCTCAAAGTCATCCCGGTTAGGTTCTTTATTGGCAACGCTGAAAGACAAATAACTTTTCCATCCATTCTTTGCATAGCTGATGCCTGCTTTAGGGTTGAAGAAATCAAAATCATTGTTGATGATCAGTGACGGATTATTTCTAAAACCATTGATATCATAATTTACGTGACGGTATTGTAAATCATAGAATAGGAACCAATATTGCTTAAACTCCCATTGATGTTTAAAATAAATATTCAGGTCTGTTTTCAAAGCGCCGAGGTCATAATATTTGCCAATATTGGTGGCGGTACCAAATCCACTGGCCGCCCAAATGACTTTTCCATAATGCAAGCCGCGGTATTTTGTGAAACCACCGCCAAGTGTTGCCTGGTTCTTCTTATTCTTAAATTGTAACGAAGAGATCGATCCATAAAAATCATTGTTCAACCAAAGTCGCCGGACCATGTCAGAAGTGAGACCCGGTATTGGATCCGGTAAATGATAGTCGGCATATACCTGGTCGGCTTTGTACTGTTCATAATATCCCTCACCATTTGTTATAAACAATGCAGTATTGAACGAGAACTTCTTACCAATGAGCTGGTCAAAAAACAATTGATAGTGAGTTTGGGTATAATTATCCTTCTCATTCTCGTATGGTTCACCCGGTTTCTCTGTTCCGGCATAATTGATCGTTCTCCTGCCGGCACGCAGATCAGCCTCACTGATACCATACCAGGCCTGGTAAGTTTCTTCCTTACCGGTAAATACATTTAACCGCAGAGAATTTTTTTCACCAAAATATGCAGGAGAAACATAGAGCGAACTCATCCTGCTGCTGGCACGGTCAATAAAACCCTGGCTACCGGTTGCCGATAATCTCACATCAATTGTAAAATGGCAGTCCACTAAACCGATTCCGCCTTTTAATGTGGTTTTATAACTATTAAAAGAGCCATAACTATTATTGAGTTCAGCGTAAGGGCATTTATTCATTTCGTTGCTGCTGAAATTGATGCTGGCGCCAAAAGCCCCGGCGCCATTGGAAGAAGTGCCAACACCACGTTGTATTTGTATGCTCCCGGTGGATGATGTAAAATCCGGCAGGTCCACAAAAAAAGTTCCCTGGCTTTCGGCATCGTTGTAAGGGATCCCGTTCAGCGTTACATTGATCCTGCTTGCATCGGTGCCCCGGATTCGGATGCCGGTATAACCAATGCCATTGCCTGCATCTGAATTAATGACCACCGACGGTGTTTGGTCCAGGATAAAAGGAATATCCTGTCCGAGATTGTTTTTGGCGATCTCTTTTTTGGAAAGATTGGTTTTGGTAAAAGGCGCATTATCTCCTGCACGGATAGCTCTTACTTCTACGGGCGTCATCAAATAGAAACTATCTTTTACAGTTGAATCGGTCTGTGCAAATAAACTGCCGCACAGCAGGCATGACATGAATAAAATGGCAATCCTCTTCATTTTTTAAATTTTTATCAGCCTGCCTGACGGCAGTCAGGTTAAAAAATAAGAGGGAAATGCTGTTGAGAAAGGTAAATAAATACTCCCGATAACTATCGGGACCTCCCTTCGCAGGCATTACCCTGACCAGGTTCTACGGGTTTGATCTCAGAACATTCCGCCTTTAAGCGGGATGAACACCCCGGGAAACCTGCCTACCGGACAGGCAGGCACTGAAAACAAAGCCTTTAATCAAGGCCAAGAACTTGCCTGCCGGCAGGCAGGCTGCCACAAAGGTAAAGGAGAAAATATTCCCAATAGCCTGTAACTTTTCTACGCCTTTCTTCGTACCACAGCAAACCATCAATTATGAAGAAACTATTTCTATTCTTTTTACTGGCAGCCATTAGCGCCGGAGCTGCTTTTGCCCAAAAAAATATCCACGACGCCAATGCAGAAAAAAGAACAGTGAGTAGTTTTCACGGTATTGACGTGTCAACCGGTATAGAACTCATCCTGACCGAAGGCAATACTGAAGAAGTGGCTGTAAGCGCTGCGACCACAGAATTCCGTGACAGGATTGTTACCAAAGTTGAAAATGGCATCCTAAAAATTTATTATGAGAACAAGCTGAATGCCATCAATACAAAAAAAGAAAAGAAAGAACTGAAGGCCTGGGTTTCTTACAAAAGCCTGGATCGCCTGGATGCCAATACCGGGGCACAGGTGGAGATCGAAGGCACATTAAGATCATCTTCCCTGAAAATGAATGTGAACACGGGAGCTACGGTAAAGGGAATGATCAATATTGATGACCTGGCTGTAGATCAGAATACCGGCTCGGTAGTTACTCTTTCGGGTAATGCGGCTAAACTGGATGTGTCCGGGGATACCGGCAGCATGTTCAAAGGGATCGACCTGGAAACCAATAATTGCAATGCAAAAGTCTATACGGGTGCCGGGGTTTATATTACCGTTCAAAAAGAATTATCTATAAAAGCCAACACGGGTGGTTATGTAAAATACAAAGGTGATGCAGGCATCCGTGAGATCAAGACCAATACCGGGGGCTCTGTATCTAAAATTTAAAACAACAAAACCAACGATCATGAAAAAATTATTCAGCGTATTATTTTTTGCTCTTATTGCATCAGCAGTACCAGCACAGAAAACCATCCATGATGCAAATGCCGAAAAAAGAAATCTAAGCGGCTATCACGCCATTGAAATTTCAGGAGGCATTGACCTGTACTTATCGCAGGGTGATGAATCAGTGGCCGTCAGTGCATCCGAAACCAAATTCCGTGACCGTATTAAGACAGAAGTAAAGGATGGGGTATTGAAAATATATTTCGAACGGAACAACAGTAACAGCAATGTCCATGTCGATATTGAATGGGGCAACCGCAAACTGAAAGCTTATGTATCTTTTAAAAACCTGGACAAGCTGGAAGGAAGTGGTGGTTCTGATATATTGATAGATGGAGCTATTAAAGTAAATACACTGGCTCTTGGCCTTTCAGGTGGATCTGATTTTGAAGGAAAAGTGGAAGTTGCCGATCTGAAAGTGGATGCCAGCGGCGGAAGCGATGTAAAAATATCAGGTAATGTAAACAAACTGGATATTGACGCCAGTGGCGGCAGCGATTTCAAAGGTTATGAACTGGCAACAGATATTTGTAACTTAGAAGCCAGCGGCGGCAGCGATATTTATATTACCGTTAATAAAGAACTGAGTGCCGAAGCCAGCGGTGGCAGTGATGTTTATTATAAAGGCAATGGCACAATCCGGGAAATGAAATCAAGCGGATCATCAAGTATTAAAAAAACAAGTCGTTGATAAAAATAAAATCAAGTATGAAAAAATTATCATTGTTATTCATGAGTTTGCTGATGACTGCAGGCTTATATGCCCAGCAGGTAAATGATCCCAACGCCGAAGTAAGAGAAGCAAAGAATTTTCATGGCATTAGTCTTTCCAGCGCCTTTGATGTCTATATCAGTCAAAGTAATGAAGAAGCAGTTGCGGTCAGCGCTGCCGAAGTCAAATACCGTGAGCATATAAAAGTGGAAGTAAAAGACGGCATCCTGTATGTTGGATATGACAGTAAAGGACTCAGGTGGGGTAGTGGTAACAAAAAACTCAAAGCCTATATTTCATTCAAACAGATCGATAAACTTTCCATCAGCGGGGCCTGTGACGTATTTATTAAAGGCACATTAAATGCAGATGGCCTGGCCATCAATATATCCGGCGCCAGCGACCTGAAGGGAAAGATCGAAGTAAAAAAATTATCGGTCGATCTCAGCGGCGCTTCGGATATAACGATCAACGGAAATGCCACTCAATTGGATGTGGAAGCCAGCGGCGCCAGCAATTTTAGAGGCTATGACCTGGTAACCGATGTTTGCGATGCAAGGGCATCCGGTGCCAGCGATATAAAAATTACGGTCAATAAGGAATTATCAGCCCATGCCAGCGGCGCCAGCGATGTGCGTTATAAAGGCAATGGTGTTATCCGTGATATAAAAAGCAGCGGCTCGAGCAGCGTATCCAGGGGATAATTCTTTTCGCTTAAAGAGGTATGATCATGAAAAAACGTTTCGGTAATCCGGAACGTTTTTTCTTTGGTTTATAGCCCTCATACGGCTACCTTTGCGCCGCGAAGTAGAGCAGCGGTAGCTCGACGGGCTCATAACCCGTAGGTCGGGAGTTCGATCCTCCCCTTCGCAACGAAGAATAAGGAATAAAAAATAAGAAATAAGGAATGAGAAAGTGACAGTACCTCTAACTTTCTTATTCCTTATTTTTTATTCCTTATTTCTAATTTTCAATGAAAAGCGGATTCATCAACATATTCGGCAGGCCCAATGCAGGCAAAAGCACATTGCTCAATGCGCTGATGGGAGAGAAGCTGGCCATCGTGTCGCCTAAAGTGCAGACCACCAGGCACCGCATCAAAGGGATATTGACAGAAAAAGAATACCAGATCATTTTTTCCGACACTCCCGGCATCATTGAACCCAAATACAAGCTGCATGAAAAAATGATGATGGCCGTGAAGAATGCACTCGAAGATGCAGATGTGGCCCTGTTGCTGGTAGATATGAAAGAGAACTGGAACGAAGCGGATGAAATATTTGCCGCCCTGAAATTAAAAGTACCGGCCGTGGTCGCATTGAATAAAATTGACCTCGTCAGCGAATCAACTATCAAAGAAGCCATTGATCTTTTTGCCGCCAAACCTTATTGTAAAAAAGTAATTACCATTTCTGCTTTGTCGGGGATCAATAAGAAGAAACTGATCAACGGGCTTCTTGAATTCTTACCCGAAGGCGAACCATTTTACGAAGGCGATGATATCAGCGACCTGAATACCCGGTTCTTTGCCAGCGAACTTATCCGGGAAAAAATTTATGAACTGGCCCAGGATGAGATCCCTTATCACACGGCGGTACAGGTCAGGGAATACCAGGAAAAAACAACACTGGTAAAAATTGTAGCCGATATCATCGTTCACCGGGAAACACAAAAAGCTATATTGATCGGTGATAAAGGTTCCATGATAAAAAAAATTGGAACAGCAGCCAGAACGGATATCGAAAAATTTATCGGGCAAAAAGTTTTTCTCGAATTATTTGTAAAAGTAAAACCCAGGTGGAGAGAGAATGAGATGCAGCTGAAGGAATACGGGTATTAAAAATCAAAAGTAAAAAATCAAAAGTAAAAAATCAAAAGACTCCTTGTCCCGAAGCTGGTTTTGATTTTTGAATTTTTACTTTAAATAAAACAAATGTCATTTACAGTAGCCATAGTAGGAAGACCGAATGTGGGAAAGAGCACCCTCTTCAACCGTTTGCTGGAGCAGCGCAAAGCCATCGTGGATGATGAAAGCGGTGTGACCCGTGATCGCCAGTATGGTGTTACCGACTGGAATGGCAAGACCTATAACGTTATTGACACCGGCGGTTTTGTGGCCGGCAGCGAAGATGTTTTTGAAAGAGAGATCGCCAAGCAGGTTCTTGTTGCGGTGGAAGAAGCCAATGCCATCATCTTTATGGTGGATGCTGCCACCGGCATAACGGCTCTTGATGATTCAATGGCCAGTATGCTTCGCCGGAGCACCAAACCGGTTTTTCTTACCGTTAATAAAGTGGACGATCATAACCGGCTGCTGGAAGCATCGGAATTTTATAGTCTTGGTTTTGAACATATATTTTTTATTGCTGCTGCCAGCGGAAGCGGCACCGGTGAATTGCTGGATGCGGTGGCGGCATTGATCACCGATGATGCATCGGAAGAAACAGCAGAGTTGGCGGCCTTACCCAAGTTCGCCATCATCGGTCAGCCCAATGTGGGCAAATCATCTTTACTGAATGCATTGATCGGAGTGGAGAGAACCATCGTCAGTGAAATTGCCGGTACCACCCGTGACAGTATCCACACCCATTATAATTTATTTCAGAAAGAATTTATTTTAATTGATACGGCCGGTATCCGCCGCAAAGCCAAAGTGCATGAGGACCTGGAATTTTATTCCGTCATCCGTGCCATCAAAGCCGTGGATGAAGCAGATGTTTGTTTGCTGCTGCTCGATGCTGAAAAAGGAATTGCAGCACAGGACCTGAATATTTTTAGCCTCGCTGTAAAAAAAGGAAAGGGGATCGTGGTATTGGTAAACAAGTGGGACCTCGTCGATAAAGAAACAAATACGGCCAAAGAGTATGAGACGAAATTGAAACATAAGCTGGCGCCATTCAGCGATGTGCCGATCCTGTTTGTTTCGGCCAAAGAAAAAACAAGGATCTTCAAAGCTATTGAGCTGGCGCTGGAAGTATATGATAACCGCCAGCGGAAAATACCAACTTCCCAGCTAAATGATATCATGCTTAAAGCCATCCAGTCCTATAACCCGCCTGTGGTGAGAGGCAATTCTATAAAAATAAAATTCATTACCCAGTTGCCAATAGCCGTGCCCTCATTTGCTTTTTTCTGCAACTTCCCCGACGATATCAAGCAGCCGTATAAAAATTATTTGGAGAACCAGCTCCGGGAAAATTTCCCGTTGACCGGGGTTCCGGTACGGATATTTTTCAGGAAGAAGTAGTGGTGTCTCAATTTGGTATCCAAATCATCCGGAGGCTGTCCCAAAAGTATTTTCAACACGGAGATACGGAGAAACAGAGCTACACAGAGCATAGATATACAATTTCACTTTCTCTGTGAAGCTCAAACACTCTGTTACTCTGTGTTTAAATTCTCCATTTTAAGACAGCCTCTAATAAACTCTCCGGAAAAACAAATGTCCAACCCGCCGTGGGCGAAGACTGACTGACCATTTTGTCCACACAGGCCTGAAATTTGCCGGGAGAAACACTTAGTTAATCGGGAATCCTTAACTTGCCTTCTATCCAACTTCTCTGGAAACCTTTTCGGATCATTCGCACCCGCTAAAAAACTAAACAGGTAGCTATGAGAAGGTTTTTACTGTCTTTCCTCGTGTTGTTTGTCATGGGTGGTGTGTTAGCACAAACAACTGTCTTTGCTGATAATTTTAATACAAGTACCGGTGCAACTTATACAGCTGCTGCAGGTGCAATAGGAACAAGTACTACTTGGTCACTTTCAAGAAGCGGTGTTGACTGGGGAGCAAGAATAGATGGCGGCATTTTGGATATGACAAATGATGCAAGTGGTTCGGGAAATGTTATTGGGTGGGGGCTGGGCTATACACCGACAGCATCTTTTACTAGTCCATATACTACTACATTAGGTTCTAATCCAGGGTTAGTAACATGGATATTTAATATGCGTCAAATCAGAGCTGACCCCGCGGGGTTTGCTGCTGGTAGCTATGGTGTAGCTTTTATCTTAGGAGGTACTTCCACTGCAGCAAATAATACTGGCAATGGATATGCAGTAGTTCTTGGACAAGCTGGGGTAACAGACCCGGTGAGGCTTGCAAAATATACAACCGGGTTATCAGGAACACTTACAAATATTATAACTTCTAATACAGCCGGACTGACTGATTTTGGTGCTGAATACTTGAGTATTAAAATTACTTATGATCCTTCTACAAATACATGGGAACTTTTCTTACGAAACGATGGAGCTGCAGCATTTGGAGATCCGGCATCCGGTTCCTTGACTTCACAAGGTACGACTGTTGACAATACTTATACTGGAGTTAGTTTAGATTATTTAGGAGGTTATTGGCAAGGGTCAACCGCGGCAGCTCAAACTGCTTTTTTTGATAATGTAACTGTTATTGTAGGTGCAGCTGCTACCAATACCATTACTACAGGCGCAGTTACAGGATCTCCGTTTATTCTTGCAACATGTGCAGTACCCGGCGCAGGAACTGTTGCTTTTTCATTTACGGGTTCATTTAATCCTGGTAATACATTCACTGCTCAATTGTCGGATGATATTGGCTCATTTGCATCACCTGCTACTCTTGGGACTTTGCCATTATCCGGTACCGATCCAGGAGGACTTTTAATTCCGATTGTCATTCCACCAGGTACTCCTTCTGGTTCGGGCTACCTTATAAGAGTTATAGCTGATATGCCAGTTGTTACAGGTTCTTCTTCTTCGGCGATTACCATAACTCAATTTGGAACGGGAGGTTGTAATTCTGCTCATGCTGATTATTACAGATCTTTTCAAACCGGTAATTGGGGTTCTGTCTCGACATGGGAATCTTCACCGGATAATACAAACTGGATAAGCGCTACTTTATCACCTACTTCATTAGCCAATATAATTTCTATCAGGAGTGGGCATATGGTTACATTGACTTCTTCTGCATCAGCTGATCAATTAGTGATAGAATCGGGCGGAGTATTAGTGAATGATATGGCCGCTTCAAATACATTTACCATTGCAAACGGTGGAGGAGATGATATTGATATAAAAGGTACGGGTATGTACCAAATAACATCAGGCAACGGATATGCAGGTTATCAAACAGTAAATGGTGGAGCTACTGTACATATAGAACTTTTTGGTATTATCAGGATAGGTTCCGGCGGTGCATTAGCAGGGGGTAATCAAAATTCGTTTGCTATCACACCAACAACATATATATGGGATACTGGTTCCATCTTTGATTGGAACACTACAAGTATTCCCGGTACTTCAGGAGCTGTATTCTTTCCGGATGCTACAGCATTTGTTGTTCCTGTATGGCGTTTCACTGCAGCACCCGGTTCAGCAATGGGCGGCGGAGGTTTTCTAGTCGTAAATGGCGTTCTGGAAGCAAACACTGATGTGATTTTTGACGGGGCCAGTAATAAAACATTTAGGAATGGTATTTTAGGAACTGGCAATGTTACACTGAATGCAGGATTAGGAAGACTTATCGTAGATGGAGATGTTGTTGGTTTTGGAGGAACAGGTACTATTATTCCTAACTCGCTTGGTTTACAAATCGGCGGAACCTTAATTACTACATTAGCTGGGCTTATTTCTAATAAAACAGTGACCGGGGATATTGTTTTATATGCTCCAGCCACAAGTGTCCTTGTTGATCTTGGCACATTTAATTTAACTGTATCCGGAACTATAACTGGAGGTTCATCTGCACGTTACATTAAAACTAGTGGTGCAGGTGTACTAAAGCTAAGTGCAATTGCGCCTGCAGCTTTTAAAGATTTTCCAATTGGGAATACTTCTTATAATCCTCTTCGTATTACTAATGGCAGTCTTAGCGCTGCAGATTTCAATGCCAGGGTAGAGACAGGTATTAATAATCCATCGATAGCTTTTCCAACTTATGGTGTTAA
Organism: Chitinophagaceae bacterium; assembly: GCA_035318845.1. Lineage (GTDB taxonomy): Bacteria > Bacteroidota > Bacteroidia > Chitinophagales > Chitinophagaceae > JJ008. The sequence continues at coordinate 965 of DATHDV010000178.1, read as the reverse complement.
TCGCACTTGGTATATAGGAGCTTCTGCAATTACCGCTAACGTAACAGTTAGATACCAATATGCTGCTGCGGAATTAGGTATTAATATTTCTCCTTCTGATCTGGTGGAGATATTGCAAAGTGATTATGCAACGTGGAGCATCATTCCAGGTAATACAGGCATTTCTCAAGTGGGTAGTGATCCCTACACAGTGACAAGTTTAACAGGCCTTACTATTAATAGTTCAGCAATGCCTTATGCCATTGGCAAAAACGGTGGATGGATCCTTCCCATCGATTGCATCATTTCAACCCGTGCACAAAAAATAAATAATACAGGCATCATCAGTTGGACGGTCAGCAGTTGTTCAGATGTAAGAAATTTTGAAGTACAGCGCTCTGTCAACGGCTCCGGTTTCCAGACCATTGGTACTGTTAACCCTGCAGCGAATCAAATTGATTTCAATTTCACCGATGCAGCTTTAGCAGGAGGCAGGAATTTATACCGCATCAAAGTGAATGGCATTGTGGGTTCATCAAAATATTCCAATACGGTGGTCCTGATCCACAACAGCAATGATATTTTAATTTCTTCGCTTGTTCCCAACCCGGTTCACGACAAAGCCCTGCTTACTATAAGCGCCGGCCGCAGTGCAACTGTTGATTTTAAAATATATAATGCGACAGGCAACCTGGTAAAACAATGGAGTTCCGCTGTAGCCGAAGGCAATAATACTATTGAAATGAATGCAACGGGCCTGGCGATGGGCATGTACACTGTATTTGCTTACTCGAAAGGATCAACAACTGTTTCCCGTTTTATAAAACAATAAAATAAGCTCCGCCTCTACGGCGGACAGGCAATACCAACTGCAAGCCTCTTCCTTTTATCAGGGAGAGGTTTTTTTGTTATGGATAATGAATAACTCGTAGAACTACGATACTCTTAATAAATATTTACCTGGGATAACTTGCATAATCAAAGCC
>DATHDV010000177.1:0-4226 GCA_035318845.1 Chitinophagaceae bacterium | reverse complement strand
AATTCCACTGCTGTAGTGATCGCTTTTTCTCCGCCTGCAATAACTCCGATGACCAAACCATAAGGCACACCATAAGTTGGGGGACATTCGCTGGCATCAACAATTCCCAGGCGACCACTTGTTCCGGCGCCAATATAAAACATCCTGCCGCCCATCAGCATCTTATCACTGGCAGCTTCTGCTAATTTTTCGATCTGGGGAATTACTTTTTTAACTGCATCGGGAACTGTCTGATCTTCTTTATTGATATTGATCAGGATCTCATGCACAGTCATGTCCTCAAGGTGACGGTAGTTGCTTGCCTGCTCAGTGATTTTTTTTAATGCCATAAGTCCTTTCTTTTAGCTGTGATATCTCACCAATCCTTCCATTGGATTTTTCATGATAATACCCAGCTCAAATTCATAACTGTTGCAAAGTTGCTTCAACACATCCTGAAATCCAAATGCCACACCACCGGCAAAGCTAACTGGCAATGTCCATGTTTCGCGGTATTTGCAAAGGTGATTAAAGAAAAAATCATTCAGGCCGTCTTCAATGATATTTTCGATCATATAATGTCCCCGGTTTTCTGCCAGGAATTGGCAAAACCCGGCCAGGTACCGGTTTGGCAAAGGTTTTTTGTAAACCTGCTCAAGTATTTCTTTCGTGTTCGTGGTATAAGTAGCATCAAACCGTCCCCTTAGTTCATCATCAAAGGTTCCATATAAATAATATTGGATCACTTTTTTGCCGAGATAAGCGCCGCTTCCTTCATCTCCCAGTATATAGCCAAGACCGGGGCTGTTTTTTACGATCTTCTTTCCGTCATAATAACAGGAATTGGAACCGGTGCCAAGAATACATGCAATTCCTTTCTTCTTTCCGCACAATGCCCTGGCTGCAGCCATCAGGTCATGTGTGACCTCTGCCTTCGCTCCCGGGAAAACTTTAAGCAATGCTTTTTTTACCGACTTTGCATTTTCAGGGTTGGCACAACCGGTACCGTAATAATTTATTTCATCCACTTCCACATTCTTCAATTTTGGTTTCAGTTCTTTCAATAATAAGTCAATGATCTGTTCGGTGGTCAGGAAATAAGGACTGATGCCCTGCGTTATAATGGTTTTTTTTCCACCATCATCCAACAAACACCACTCTGCCTTGGTGGCCCCGGAGTCAGCTATGAGTTTTATTGAAGGCATGTTGCTGGTTGCTGGTTGCTGGTTACTGGTTGCTGGTTGCTGGTTGCTGGTTGCTGGTTTCTGGTTGCTGGTTACTGGTTATTACGTTCAAATAAAGTCTTATCGTTTTTTAGTAACCAGTGACCAGCAACCAGAAACCAGCAACTTTTGGTTATTTTGCATTCCCGAAGGGATTCCTACGGAACAAATTACACAATAAAGGTTTATGATGGGAAATAAAAAATTGCAGGTCTGGCTACCCTTGATCTTTTCGTTTATATTAATTGCAGGAATGTTCCTGGGCTATGAGTTAAGCAAGCCACCGGGAGGAAAAAATGATTTTTTTGCATCCAATAACCGTAACAGCCTGCAAAGGGCACTGGACCTGATCAAATTGAAATATGTCGATTCTGTTCAAATTGATTCGCTGGAAGGTAAGGCTATCCAGGAAATGATGAATGAACTTGACCCCCACTCTGTTTATCTCCCCCCGGTCGATCTGAAAGAAGCCAACGAGGACCTTGCCGGAAATTTTGAAGGCATTGGTGTTGAATTTAATTTGTTCAACGATACGGTAAATGTTGCCTTTGTCATCCACAACGGTCCCAGCGAAAAAGCCGGCCTGCAGATCGGGGATAAAATTTTAAAAGTAAATGACTCCCTTCTTACAGGTAAAAAATTTACCACGGATGGCATAAGAAGTTTGATACGCGGGCCGCGGGGATCAAAAGCGGTTTTGCAAATATTGAGAAACGGGAAACAACAAACCATTTCCGTAACAAGAGCCACGATTCCTGTTCCTTCCATTGATGCAGCCTATATGATCGATAAAACAACCGGCTATATCAAACTGAATAAATTCACAGAAACCAGTTATGAAGAATTTATGCAAGCCATGGAAAAATTAAAAAAAGCAGGTTTGCAAAGCCTGATCTTTGATCTGCAGGGAAATGGCGGCGGATTTATGAATGAAGCTGTTGATATGGCCGATGAATTTTTGGATGGAGACAAATTGGTAGTGTATACCCAGGGTGTAAACAGTAAGAAGAGAGAATACCGCTGCAAGAGGCCCGGGATTTTTGAAACAGGTAAACTGGTTGTATTGGTGGATGAACTTTCGGCCAGCGCCAGTGAAGTATTGGCCGGTGCCTTGCAGGATTGGTGCCGGGCAAAGATCATCGGACGAAGAACATTTGGAAAAGGTCTTGTGCAGGAGCAGTTCCCGCTCGGTGATGGTTCTGCACTCCGCCTGACTGTTGCGAGGTATTACACCCCTATTGGCCGCAGTATTCAACGCTCCTACAAGAAAGGGAAAAAAATATATATGGATGAGCTCCTGCAACGTTACGCCAACGGTGAGCTCATTTTTGCTGATTCAAATAAAGTAAGCAATGGAAAAAAATTCATTACAAGTTGCAGGGATAGTGTATATGGAGGCGATGGGATCATGCCAAATGTTTTTGTTCCTATCGACACGAGCTTCAATGAACAAGACCTTAATGTCCGGATCGCCGGCAGCAATTTGAACAACTATATTTATAATTATTACCTGCAGCACAGGCAACAGATGGAGCAATACGGTTCGGCTGCAGATTATGTCCAGCATTTTAATGCCGCCGAACTATGGGATGGATTTATAAAATATCCCGGGGCATCCATGGATTTCCAAAAATTAACCAGTAAGGAAAAAGAAATGATACAACTGCGGTTAAAAGCTGTACTGGCACGATACAAGTGGAGAAATGAAGGTTTTTACCAGGTACTGAATAATAATGACCCGGTTATTAAAAAAGCATTGGAGCTGGTGAAATAAAAAAAGCAACCCCTGAATTCAAGGATCGCTTTTGGTTAAGCTGTGTTGTAACTAATTAATTATTCTTTCCCTCTGTTTTTTCCCACCATTTCTTTTCGATGCGATAAGAACCGAAGAGACCAAGCCCACCACCGATAGCAATTAGCGCAAAATAGATAGGTACATTTTCATCGCCATGTCGGATGCCAGACTTATCAAGTTGGGCAGGAAGCAAATATATGTCCAGCAAATAAGCAAGGAATAAACCCATACCTGCACCGATCAGCAATAAACCCCATTTCAGGTTTTTATAGGGAGCGGGCCGGTCACGGTTCTCTTTCGGGTTCATTCCTTTTTCGATCATTGCAAGGTTTTCCCTTTTGTACATATAAATGATCCCAAATATCATCAGGAAAAATCCAAGTGGGATCATTACGGCAACTAACATTTCTGAGGCATGCATAATTATAAATTTTATTATTCTAAAAAATTCTGTTCAGTCTGTTTTTTATGACTACAGGTCTTTCACCCAGGTTACAGCCATAAAGAACTTTTTAAACAAATGGGTTAACATAACTATGACTACAACAGTTTCAAACAGGTTACAGCCAGGGTAAAGTCATAATGGTCATATGGGTCAAATAAGTCATATCCAGATCTCATGTCAACTGCACCACTAATATGACTTATATGACCTTTATGACACGTTTGACATTATTTCCCGAACTTGTAACCTCCAGAGCGCTAATGTAGTCTTAAATAGCAGGATGTCTACCGGACTGAATGATAATGAAATCATTAGCAAAGTGCTAAATGGTGACCAGCAGGCTTATGCAGGCCTGGTGAACCGCTATCAAAACTATGTTTTTACCCTGGCACTGAGAATGGTGAAAAGCAGGGAGGATGCAGAGGAAGTGGCGCAGGATGCCTTTATAAAGGCTTATAAATACCTGGCTGATTTCAGGGGAACTTCCAAATTCAGCACCTGGCTTTATACCATTGTGAACAATACCGGCATTAGTTTTTTGAGAAAGAAAAAACTGGATATCCATTCCCTGGATAATGAGAAAGTCTTTGAAATGGCCAATAAACAGGATTCCGGGTTCAGCGCCAATATGGTTGAACAAAAATCAAAGGTCGCCATGGTCAATAATGCCATTACGATGCTCAACCCGGATGATGCAGAGGTAATAACTTTGTTCTATAAAGCCGAACAATCCTTGGAAGAAATTGCTGTTATACTGGGAGTGGAAGCAAACACGGCCAAGGTC
>DATHDV010000176.1:0-4281 GCA_035318845.1 Chitinophagaceae bacterium | reverse complement strand
CAACATCACTAATATAACAGACGAATATCCAAAAAGTATAGCTACAACAATCGCACGGTTCAGCCATGGGTAATCAGGTGTTACAACACCTGCTGCATTGGCCGAACCCATATGGTCAATAGCAACGGCTACCGGGGCAATACCATCCTGGCCGACAAATGTTTTATAGCTGGTAACACCTGTCATCACATGAGCAAAGAGTATATATAGAATGGTACAAATAAGGAGGGAACCTAAAATGCCGATCGGCATATCCCGTTTTGGATTTTTAGCTTCCTGGGATGCTGTACTTACCGCATCAAACCCGATATAAGCAAAGAAAACGATAGCTGCCGCCCGGATGATACCGCTGAATCCAAAGTCACCAAATTTGCCGGTATTATCCGGTATGTATGGATCGTAATTGGAGGTATTAATATATTTCCATCCCAGGAAAATAAAGGTAAGGACCACAGCAATTTTTATTACGACAATGATGCTGTTTACAATAGCGCTTCCTTTTGTACCTCTTATCAGCAACAGACTCATCAATACAATAATAAGTACAGCAGGCAGGTTGATAACGCCTCCGTCCCACGGACCAGCTGTTAATTCTATTGGAAGTGTAATGCCAAACCCTTGCAGGAATTTTCCCAGGTAACGGCTCCAGCTTATTCCGACTGTTGCTGCACCAACCGCATATTCCAGTACAAGATCCCAGCCGATGATCCAGGCCATGAATTCACCCATCGTTGCATAACTATAAGTATAAGCACTGCCGGCAACGGGTATCATGGAAGCAAACTCTGCATAACACAGACCTGCAAACAAACAGCCCAGACCTGCAACTACAAATGAAAGGGTGATAGCAGGACCAGCATGATTGGCTGCGGCCATACCAGTAATGGAGAACAAACCAGCACCGATAATAGCACCGATCCCCAATGCGATCAAACCTCTTGCTCCTAATGTTTTTTTAAGTGTATGGGTTCCGGTTTCTGCAGCTTCGTTCATCAAAGCAGCCATTGGTTTTCTGACAAATAAACTCATAAGTTCGTTGATTATAGTTTACAATATGGAATTAAGTGTCGTAAAATAAAGAATAATTCGGTTCAGACCCCCAAATCTTTTACAGAAAGGAGATTTAAAGGATAAATGTTCTGACAGTCAGTATTTTTTCCGATTTTCGGCTTCTTTACTCATTGTAAACAGGCTGCCATGTCAAAAAATAACAGGCTTACTCTTTATATATTGATCTCGATGGCCCTCGGCATTATAGTAGGATATTTCATCCATCAAAATGCATCACCCGCATTTATCAAAGACTTTGGACCCAAAATAAAACTACTCACTACCATCTTCCTCCGGCTGGTACAGATGATCATTGCTCCATTGGTATTTGCCACACTCGTGGTAGGTATCGCCAAATTGGGTGATCTGAAAACAGTTGGCCGGGTGGGTGGCAAAGCAATGCTCTGGTTCATCTCTGCATCTCTTATCAGTTTATTCCTTGGATTGTTATTGGTTAGTATTACAAAGCCGGGTGTTGGCGTAAATCTTACCAACACAGATGCAGAAGGTGTGAAAGACCTGATGGCAAAAGGCGGTGAATTTTCTCTGCCAAAATTTGTGGAGCATGTTATTCCAAAAAGTGTGATCGAGTCCATGGCCAATAACGAGATATTACAATTGGTGGTGTTCTCTGTCTTTTTCGGTGTGGCTCTTACAGCCATTGGAAAAAGAGGAGAACCGGTTATTAAGGCATTGGATTCAGTTGCGCATGTGATGCTGAAAATGGTGGGGTATATTATGAACCTTGCTCCAATAGGTGTGTTTGGTGCCATGTGTGCCGTGATAGCAAGTAAAGGATTGGGCATATTAACAACCTATGCTTATTACATTGGCTCCTTTTACATGGGGCTGGTCGTACTGTGGTTAATATTACTTTTCGTTGGTTGGCTTTTTTTAAAGCAAAGGCTGAAAGTTTTATTAAAAAGGATCTCGAACCCAATGGCTATCGCTTTCAGCACGGCCAGCAGCGAAGCCGTGTTGCCCAAGTTGATCGAAGAGATGGAACGGTTTGGTTGCAAGGATAAAATTGTGGCTTTTGTATTGCCGCTTGGTTATTCTTTTAATCTTGACGGCAGTATGATGTATATGACCTTCGCCAGTATGTTCATTGCACAGGCTTATAATATTACTTCAGTAACAGGAGATATCGGTACACAGATAACCATGTTGCTGGTATTCATGCTTACCAGTAAGGGTATTGCCGGTGTTCCGAGAGCATCCTTAGTTGTGGTGCTGGCCACCTGCGGTATGTTTGGTATTCCGCCGGAAGGTATCGGGTTGATCTTAGCCATTGATGTTTTTTGTGATATGGGAAGGACCATGACGAATGTGTTGGGTAATGCATTGGCTACAGCAGCGGTAAGTAAATGGGAAGGGGCATTGGCACATGCGCCACATCATCATCACACGGAACACGAAAACCCGGATAAAGAACAACATTAAACAAGAAGGAACATGTTTTTATTGGACGCATTTCACTGGAGTCAATTATTGCAACCTCAATGGTACGTTGAGAACGGTGGTTTATGGTTGTTATTATTTGTTGTCTTTGCAGAGACAGGATTATTTTTTGGATTTTTTTTCCCCGGCGATTCATTATTATTTGTTGCCGGCATCTTTGCACATGAAATGAATGAAAAGACCCATGACCCCGGTCTTGCTTACCAGTTCCTGAAAATATTTGGAATGGGTAATGATCATTCACCCCTGATAGATTTATTTTTCCTGGTAGCGCTCATTTCATTTGTTGGTATTCTTGGCAACGCCGTTGGCTACTGGACGGGGCGAAAAATAGGACCGGCTATGTATCACTGGAAAGACCGGTTTCTATTCAAAAAAAAATATTTACACCAGGCTCATGAGTTTTATACAAAATATGGCGGGCTGGCCATTATAGCTGCGAGGTTTATCCCGTTCATCAGGACCTTTGCTCCCATTGTAGCAGGTATTGTGCAAATGGATCGCAAGAAATTCCATTTCTTTAATATCATTGGTTCTGTGGCCTGGGTATTCACCATGGTATTTGCCGGTTATTTTTTGCAGAAATGGATATTGAAACAATTTGATTTTGATCTAAAGGATCATCTTGAACTGATCGTGCTGGGCATTGTACTGGTAACCACAGCGCCGGTTATAATAAAAATGTTTTCACCAACGAAAAAAGATCCAACCGATATACCGGGTAACGATTCAAAACCGTAGTCGTTTATGAACCAGCAAAAACAAATTTCCATTTTTAATATTGCTGTGGTCGTGGCAGCGCTGGGTTATTTCGTTGATATCTATGACCTCTTGCTGTTTACCATTGTAAGAGAACCAAGTCTTGCAGCGCTGGGTGTCAACCTTACCATTAAGAAAGATGTGATAGCAGCAAGTACCCATGTTATCAACTGGCAGATGTGGGGTTTGCTGATCGGGGGCATCATCTGGGGTATTATGGGGGATAAGAAAGGAAGACTGAGTGTTTTATTCGGGTCTATCATTCTTTATTCGATCGCCAATTTTTTTACCAGCTATGTCCAGAACGTCGAGCAATATGCTTATGCAAGATTTGCAACAGGCATTGGTCTTGCCGGAGAATTGGGAGCCGGTATCACCCTGGTGAGTGAATTATTGCCACGAACTAAAAGAGGCATCGGTACTTCACTAGTTGCGGGTATCGGTTTGTTTGGCGCCGTGGCTGCTTACTTCACATTCAAGTTTACCAATAACGATTGGCGTTTATGTTATAAGATCGGGGCAGCGATGGGCGTCCTTTTATTGTTCCTCCGGATACGTGTTGCTGAAAGCGGGTTATTCAGGGAAGTGAAACAAAAGAAGATCTCAAGGGGAAATTTTTTTATGTTCTTCAACAATGCAAAGCGTTTTCGAAAATACATACTGGCGATATTAATTGGAATGCCTACCTGGTTTGTTATTGGCATATTGGTTAATTTAAGCAACAGGTTTGCTACCGAGTTTTATGGAAAGAATGCAATTGAATCAGGTCGTGCTATTATGTATGCGTACACGGCTATTGCGATCGGCGATATCTTGATCGGTTTTGTAAGCCAGTATTTCAAAAGCAGGAAAAAAGCCCTGTATCTTTTTTACTTTTTTGCCATCCTTTCAGGTATTTATTTCTTCAGCGGTAATATACATAATGATGTTTCCATGTATATGGCCTGTGCTGCATTGGGTTTCAGTACGGGTTTCTGGGCCATATTCGTCACCATGGGTGCAGAACAGTTT
>DATHDV010000175.1:0-3983 GCA_035318845.1 Chitinophagaceae bacterium | reverse complement strand
TTCGGACAATTATTATTCAGGATGGTGAAAATCTATCAATCCAAAACTATTCTTGAGATCGGAACATCATTAGGTATCACCACATCTTATTTATCGCTGGCAAGACCGGGCGGCCATATTATTACACTGGAAGGTGCAAAGGAAGTGGCTGCTGTTGCAAAAAATAATTTTGCATCAATGGGATTGCAAAATATTTCAATCATTGAAGGGAACTTCGATCGTACTTTATCATCAGTCATTTCTCCGTTATCAACTGTTGAATTTGTTTTCATCGACGGCAATCACCGTCGTGAACCCACTGAAAGATACTTTCAGCAATTGCTGCCAAAAACAGACAACGATTCTATTCTTGTCTTCGATGATATACACTGGAGCGGGGAAATGGAGCAGGCTTGGGAAACCATTAAAAAACATCCGTCCGTCCGCTGTACCATCGACCTTTTTTTTATCGGGATTGTTTTTTTCAGGCAGGAATTCAGGGAAAAACAGCATTTCAGGATCCGGTTCTGAAAATGACCAGAAACATGCCCGGGGCTGAATTAAATCAATATTTCTGCTTGTGTCTCTCCTGAAAAAATCAATATCTTAGCGGCTATTAGAAAATTCAATTTTCTATGCATAATCCAGATTTAATATGACGATTGGCCTTCTGAAAGAACCCGCCCATGAAACAAGAGTATCGCTTCTGGCTGAAGCAGTCGCCACTTTCACCAAAAAAAACATTACTGTATTAGTGGAGTCCGGGGCCGGCGAAAACGCCTATTGCAGCAATGCGGAATATGAAAAAGCCGGGGCGCAGATCAAGAGCCGGGTAGAAGTTTTAGAATTTTCAAACATCGTCTTATCTATTCAGCCTCCTGATGCATCAGACACCGCACACCTGGCATCAGACATTCTTATTGGCGTTTATCAGCCTTTATTCAATATGGGTTTAATGAAACGATGGGCTGCTGACAAGATCACTACTTTTTCATTGGATATGCTGCCCCGTACAACAAGGGCGCAGGCCATGGATGTATTAAGCTCGCAGGCCAATATAGCCGGATACAAAGCCGTGCTTACTGCAGCGAATATGTATCCAAGATATTTTCCCATGTTCATGACAGCTGCAGGCAGCATCAAGCCGGCCAAACTACTTATACTTGGCGCCGGTGTTGCGGGGTTGCAGGCAATAGCAACTGCAAGAAGGTTGGGAGCGGTGGTAGAAGTATTTGATACAAGACCAGCCGTAAAGGAAGAAGTAATAAGTCTTGGTGCGAAATTTATTGAAGTGGAAGGAGCCGCCGATGCAAGCAGCGCCGGCGGATATGCCGTAGAGCAAAGCGAGGAATTTATGCAGCGGCAGAAAGCGAAGATCGCCGAAAGTATAGCCAAAGCTGATATTGTTATAACGACGGCGCAGATACCCGGAAAAAAAGCTCCCATACTTATTACAGAAGAAATGATAAAAGCCATGCGGACAGGTTCTGTGATCATCGATATTGCTTCGGCTACTGGCGGCAATACGCCGCTGACAAAAAATAATGCGACCGTTATATATAATGGGATCAGCATTGTCGGTAATTCTAATTTGCCGGCCACCATGCCGGCTGATGCAAGCAAAGTGTATGGGAAGAATGTGCTGAATTTTTTGCAGCTGATCATTACAAAAGAAGGAACGATCAACCTGAACTGGGAAGATGACCTGGTAAAAGGCAGTTGTATGACACACAAAGGAGAAATAACCAATGATAGAATTAAGTAATTGGAAAGAATTGGGAAAAGTACAATTGGGAAATTTTGAAATTGCAATTTTCCAATTTCGAAATTCTAAAATTTCAAAATTATCAACATGGAATCAGTATTGAACTGGATAACCAGCAACCAGCAGATCATCTACATTGTCATCCTGATGATATTTGTAGGGATAGAAGTGATCGGCCATGTGCCGAGTGTGCTGCATACACCACTGATGAGCGGGGCCAATGCTATTCATGGTGTCGTTATCATCGGTGCAATAATCGTAATGGGCAAGGCTGAGAATGATAATTACCTGGCGCTTGTGCTGGGTTTTTTAGCTGTTATCCTGGGGACCTTGAATGTGGTAGGTGGTTTTGTGGTAACGGACAGGATGCTGGAGATGTTTAAGAAGAAAAAGAAATAAGAAGTCAAAATTCAAAAATAAAAAATCAAAACAGGGTGGGGATATTTTGATTTTTTACTTTTTACTTTTTAATTTTTACAATGGAACTCAACATACTTACACTTTGTTATCTCATCGGCGCCATCACTTTTATTCTTGGCCTGAAGATGCTGTCAAACCCGGCCCGGGCAAGAAACGGGAACTTGCTGGCAGCTTTCGGTATGACCATTGCCATTTTCGGAACTATCTTTTTATACAGGGACGATGCCGGCAATAAATTACATAATTACGGTTGGATATTCGGAGGGATCATAATTGGCAGTATCATCGGCACATTGGCTGCCAAAAAAGTTAAGATGACCGCCATGCCGGAGATGGTGAGTATGTTCAATGGTATGGGTGGGGCATGTGCGGCATTGATCTCGATCGTAGAATTTGACCATTTATTAAAATCATGGATTGTTTATCCACCTTTAAGCCAACTGGGAACAAACGTATCGGGTATCAAGGCCATTCCGTCAGGAATTTTATTAATTATTATTCTTGGTTTAATCATTGGTTCAATTTCATTTGCCGGTTCAATGATCGCCTGGGGAAAGTTGAATGGTAAAGTCAAAGACTTTTCTTTTAAAGGGCAACACATTTTTAATATTGCTTTGCTATTGGTTATTCTTGGGCTGGCAGCTTATTTGATCGGGTGGACGCCAGCCAATGCAAAAATTATCTTCTATGCCATTTTTGCTTTATCATTATTATATGGAATTTTCTTTGTGTTCCCTATCGGCGGTGCTGATATGCCGGTTGTAATTTCTTTGCTCAACTCTTTTACCGGTGTAGCAGCAGCTTGCGGTGGATTCCTGTATGATAATAAAGTAATGATGACAGGAGGTATCCTCGTTGGTGCCGCTGGTACATTACTTACTATCCTGATGTGTAAAGCCATGAATCGTTCGTTAACGAATGTGCTGATCGGATCTTTTGGCGGCGCAAAGAATGGACCAGCAGGGGCAACACAACAAGGTGCTTACAAGGAAATTTCATTAAGTGATGCAGCAGTGGTTATGGCTTATGCCAATAGAGTATATATTGTCCCGGGTTACGGATTGGCTGTAGCGCAGGCCCAGCATGCTTGTCATGAGTTGGAGAAATTGCTGGAGAGCAAAGGAGTGGAGGTAAAATATGCTATTCATCCCGTGGCAGGACGGATGCCCGGTCACATGAATGTACTATTGGCCGAAGCGGATGTGAATTATGAAAAGCTGAAAGAAATGGAAGAGGCCAATGAAGAATTTCCCAGCACGGACGTGGTATTGATACTTGGTGCTAATGATGTGGTGAACCCGGCAGCCAAGACCGACCCATCTTCTCCCATCTATGGTATGCCGATACTGGATGTGGAACTGGCCAAACTGGTGATCGTAAATAAAAGAAGTATGAAACCGGGTTATGCAGGAATTGAAAATGAATTATTCTTTCAGAAAAAAACTTCTATGTTGTTTGGCGATGCCAAAAAAGTTTTGCAGGATCTGATCGGAGAAATCAAGAATCTTTGATTAAGAGTACAATATTAGTTCGGATAAAATATTTCAACACAGAGTTACAGAGATACTGAGCTTCACGGAGACACTCTGTGCGACTCCAAACCTCTGTATCTCTGTGTTGTAATTACTGAGAAGTGATATGGCTTACAGTATAGCTCTTCGCAAATGCTGAATAGAATTACCGGACGTACAAGTGTGCGACGCAACAGACGATGATAGTAGCACAACTGCTGGCCTCATAAAAATAAAAACCACGATCATGAAAAAATTGAATCTTGTTTTGCTTTTCCTGTTTTTTGTTGCAACAACCAATGCCCAAA
>DATHDV010000174.1:0-3567 GCA_035318845.1 Chitinophagaceae bacterium | reverse complement strand
TCTAAAACGCTGAAAGGTGTCCTGGATATTACCCGGTCGGGTATGGGATTTGTTATTGTGCCGGAGTCGGAAACAGATATACTCATAAGGCCGGCAGATTTTAATACGGCCCTCCATGGAGATACGGTTCGTGTTCGTATTAAAAGCGATGGTGGGCGCCGCCTGCAGGGCGTGGTGGATGAAGTGTTGCAGCGTAAGCGGACCGAATTCATTGGTCATCTCCAGATGAACAAAGGCTTTGCATTTTTTGTGGCCGATATGGACAAGCCAATGCCGGATATATTCATTCCGCTGTCAAATATTAATAATGCAAAAGACAATGACAGGGTAGTGGTTCGCCTGTTGCAGTGGGACAAAGATGGCAAGCGGCCGGTTGGTGAAGTGATCAATATAATGGATGCCAGTAACAGCAATGATGCTGCTATGAAAGAGATCCTGCTTGAAGCCGGGTTTCCCCTGCAATTTTCTGATGAGGCATTGGAAGTGGCGGCAAGAATCCCTGATATTATTTCTGAAACAGAAATAAAGAAACGAAATGACATCCGTTCAATACTCACTTTTACTATTGACCCGGTAGACGCCAAAGACTTTGACGATGCTATTTCTTTCCGGAAATTAAAGAATGGCAATTACGAGATCGGTATTCATATTGCGGATGTCAGTCATTTTGTGGAACCAGATAATGCGCTGGACCAGGAAGCTTATCAAAGAGCCACATCGGTTTATTTGCCTGACCGGGTGAACCCGATGTTGCCTGAGCATATCTCCAATGTTTTATGTTCACTTCGTCCGAAAGAAGACAAGCTGACCTTTTCTGCCATTTTTCAAATAACGCCAAAGGCGGAAATAAAACAATATTGGCTGGGTAAAACTGTCATTCATTCTGATCATCGTTTTACCTATGAAGAAGTGCAGGCCATTATTGAAGAAAAAGCAGGGATACATTCAGAAGAGATCTTAATACTCAATGAGCTTGCTCAAAAAATGAGGAAAAAAAGATTTCATAATGGCGCTATCAGTTTTTCATCACAGGAAGTAAAATTCAAACTGGATGAGAAAGGAGACCCGATCGGGATCATGATCAAAGAAAGCAAAGAAGCGCATCAATTGATCGAGGAGTTCATGCTGCTGGCCAACAGGACGGTGGCAGAAAATCTTTCTAAAATAAAATTCAACAATAAGCCGCTGGCTTTTCCTTACCGGGTGCATGATGATCCGGATGAGAAGAAATTATTACCTTTTGCCGTTTTTGCAAAAAAGTTCGGGCATAAATTCGATACATCGTCTCCCGACACCATTGCTGCTTCATTTAACCAGTTGTTGGCAGATGTGCAGGGAAAACCCGAGCAACATGTGTTGGAACAGTTGGGCATCAGGACCATGGCAAAGGCTAAATACACGATCGAAAATGTCGGGCATTATGGATTGGGATTTGAACATTACTGTCATTTCACATCACCCATACGCCGGTACCCGGATGTGCAGGTGCATCGGATACTGGAACAGGTGTTGGCCAATAAAATTATTCCCGATAAAAAATTAGAAGAGAAATGCAAACATACCAGTGAAAGAGAAAGGGCGGCGATGGAATCCGAACGGGCGGCCAATAAATATAAACAGGTGCAATACATGAAGAATTACCTGGGTGAAGAATTTGAAGGAGTGATAAGCGGTGTGGCCAGTTTTGGATTTTGGGTGGAGACAGTTGAACATAAATGCGAGGGCCTGGTGAGTGTAAACAGTTTATTGGAATATGATGAGTTTCGCCATGTAGAAACAGATTATTGTTTAGTGGGTCAGCGAAGCGGTAAAAAATTCAGGATGGGAGATAAGGTTTGGATAAAAGTAGTGGCCGCCAACCTGACGAAGCGGCAATTGGATTATGAATGGGTGGTTGCGGGTGAGTTTGCGAAGGAGAAAAAGGAGAAGGAAAAGGGTAAAAAGAAAAAGTAGTTTTATATTCACTTTTGGATTTGTAGTAGAAGCCATCTCAAAAATGAAGAATTTAAACACAGAGATACAGAGGTTTGGAGTTACACAGAGAGAGTAAAATTGGAACCCAAAACTCTGTGTAACTCTGTCTCTCTGTTTCTCTGTGTTGAAAATACTTTACTAGATAGCAAACAACATTATGCAATCATTTGAACTCCTTTCCCAAAAATTCGCTTTACACTTTGAGCAGCGGCATTTCCCGGTTGAGCCGGCTTCATTGTATGAGCCTAATGAATATTTTTTGAAATTGGGTGGTAAAAGGATCCGCCCGATCCTCTGCCTGATGGGTAGCGAATTATTTGACGAGATCAAGGAAGATGCATGGCATGCGGCAGTTGCTATTGAGTTGTTCCATAATTTCACCCTGATCCATGATGATATTATGGACAAAGCTCCGTTGCGGAGAGGAATGCCGACGGTTCATTCAAAGTTTGGAGAAAACACGGCATTGCTGGCAGGTGATGCCATGCTGGTAACAGCATATGAACATTTAAATAAGATAAATGCTGATCATCTCCCGACAATTCTTCGCATATTTAATACCACGGCAAAACAGGTTTGTGAAGGTCAGCAATATGATATGGATTTTGAAAAAGCAGCCACGGTTCAGTTTGATGAGTATTTGAGGATGATCGAACTGAAAACTTCTGTTGCACTTGCTGCCAGTTTGAAAATCGGAGCCATATTGGGCGGAGCCGGGGAAAGGAACCAGAATCTCTTATATGAATTTGGTAAAAAGCTCGGCATTGCTTTCCAGGTGCAGGATGATTACCTCGATGCTTTTGGCGACCCGGAGAAATTTGGCAAACAGGTTGGCGGTGATATCCTGTCCAATAAAAAGACATTTTTACTGATACATGCCCTTGAAGTGGCTTCACCTGCACAGTTAAAGGAACTGCAAAACCATTTAAAGAATAATGTTTCCGGTAAAATAGAAAAAGTGCTTCAAATATTCAAGGATTGCAAAGCCGGTGAATGGGCTTTGGAACTAAAGAATAAATACCTTGATGAAGCTTTCGATCATCTTGAAGACATCGCTGTTTTATCCAAAAGAAAAGAGCCACTCAAAGAGCTGGCTCATTTCCTGGTAAAAAGAGATCACTGAAGATCAGAGATAAGTGGCCTCAATGTTAAACCCATTTGTTAAGCAGATGACTATAATAACAAAGTCAATAACTAAACTGAAAAAGAAAACCGGGATAGTGATCTTTGTTGGCATGGCGGCAAGATTTACAACAAGACATGCAACCATCGCGGCGATCACAAATGGCCAGAAGATAAAATGATTACCGGTAAAGAGAACCATCATGGATGTAATGATGGTGAAAACACATCCATGACCTGCAATAGCGAATGCGGTCCATCCAAAGCGATTCTCCTCCTGGCCTTCGGCCCAGCTTATAAATTTCTTCCAGGGTGAAGTCCTTTTTTCTGCCCTATTGTAGGAAGCTGTATAGGAATGATGAATAGTACTTTGCATAACAATTATTTTGAAGACAAAAATCCGACCAATGTTTTTTTCCAAAAATGATATAAGTCTTTATCAAAGCTGATTTTTGTCAGGTCCGGAAATTT
>DATHDV010000173.1:0-9558 GCA_035318845.1 Chitinophagaceae bacterium | reverse complement strand
ATTTCATCCTTAATTAAACAAAACAAGTATGCCAGTATTAATAGTAATCGGAATTATCCTGATCATTGTCATTTGGGTGGTAAGCATCTTTAACGGGCTGGTGCGTTTGCGCAACCGCCGCCAAAATGCTTTTGCTGATATCGACGTGCAGTTGAGACAAAGACATGACCTTGTTCCCCAATTGGTGGATACGGTAAAAGGTTACGCCACTCATGAAAGAGAATTGCTCACAAAGATCACCGAGGCCCGCAGCGCTGCTATGGCTGCCACTTCTATTGATGATAAAATAAAAGCCGAGCAGCAACTCAGTACGGCGCTGGCCGGACTAAAAGTGCAGGTGGAAGCTTATCCTGATCTGAAAGCCAATCAAAACTTTTTGCAGTTACAGGAAGAACTCAGTGATATTGAAAATAAACTGGCGGCAGCAAGGCGTTTCTTCAATGGCGCTACTACCGAATACAATAATGCAGTGGAATCATTCCCGGGCAACCTGATCGCCAGGAACTTTGGTTTCAAAAGAGAGATCCTGTTTGACCTGGGTACAGATACCCGTAAGCAAATGGAAGAGCCACCTAAAATTCAATTTTAACCCCCAGCCCCTAAAGGGGAGTTAAGAAAATGCAATATGTAGGTCTTACTAAACAAATCAGCAGGAATAATCGCTATTCACTTTTGTTGCTGATAACATTCCCGGCATTATTGCTGGCGATGTTCTATATCTTTTTCTTTTTTGCAGATAAACAGGATCCCGACGCCACCAACCTCCATTTTTTGCGAGCGATGCCCTTTGTACTTATTGGCGTTGGCATCTGGTTCCTCGTTGCATGGGCGGGTCATGCTTCTTTCATCCGCATGGCTACAGGTTCCAAGCCATTGGAAAGGACAGAGAATAAAAGGGTTTATAACCTGGTAGAGAACCTTTGTATCCAGCAGGGCATGACGATGCCGGCGATCTATGTGATCGAGGATGATTCACTCAATGCATTTGCCAGCGGTATCAATTCAAAAACTTTTTCCGTTTCCTTGTCGAGAGGTATCATCAATAAACTGGATGACGACGAACTGGAAGGCGTCATCGCACATGAACTGACACATATACGTAACAAGGATACAAGACTGCTGATCGTCTCCATTATTTTCGTCGGCATCTTTTCTTTCCTCGCCGAAATGGCTTTGCGAAGTCTCCGGTTTTCCGGTGGCAGCAAAAAGAAAGGCAGCGGCCAGATCGTATTGATCGCTATCGCTGTTACTGCCGTTTGTTATTTTATTTCCTTATTTCTCCGGTTTGGCATTTCCCGTTCCAGAGAATACCTGGCTGATGCCGGCGCTGCTGAATGGACCAAGAAACCCTATGCACTGGCTAATGCTTTAAAAAAAGTTGACGACGATCCTCTCATTGAAGCCGTAAAACGAAGCGATGTGGCCCAACTCTTTATTGAAAATCCTCAAACGGAAACCAAAAGTTTTTTTTCAGGACTGTTTGCAACACATCCGCCTATTAAGAAAAGAATTGAATTATTGGAGCAGTTTGTTTAGGAAAGCTGTTAGCTATTAGCCTTAAGCCATTAGCTTGGACGCATTCTCAATCGAAATTTGAGATATGATTCATAATAAAGAGATTTTTATCATTTTCAGTTTGCTGCGCTTGCTTACTATAATTACGACGCTCTCATTGTTTTCTATGAAGCTAACAGCTAAAGGCTAATGGCTAACGGCTATTGTCTCAAGACTTTTTCCCTTCAATCATCGGCACAAAAGAAAAATGATCAAACACTTCTTCTTTCAATGCACCGTTTTCCAATTTAGTGATCCGCATCATCCGCTGAATATGGCCTATTCCAACCGGGATCACCATCATGCCGCCGGGTTTTAACTGTTCAATTAATTTTTGCGGGATCTCTGGAGCTGCAGCAGTAATGATCACCCTGTCAAAAGGCGCATAAGTAGGCAGGCCTTCATAACCATCCCCGTAAAAAAATTTGATGGAAGAATATTTTTTCAGGAACTCAAATTTTTTATTGGCGTCATATAATTTTTTTTGGCGTTCGATCGTATACACCTGTGCTCCCATCTCGGCCAGCACCACGGCCTGGTAGGCGCTGCCGGTTCCGATCTCCAGCACTTTCATGAATGGTTGCACTTCGAGCAACTGGCTTTGATATGCTACTGTATAAGGTTGTGAAATGGTTTGCCCTTCACCAATAGGGAATGCCCGGTCTTCATAAGCTTTTTCATCAAATGCAGATTCGAGAAAGAAATGGCGGGGAACTTCCAGTATTGCATCCAGCACCCTGTCATCCGTTATTCCTTTGGCATGGATGCCCTGAACTAATTTTTTGCGTAAGCCTTTGTGGCGGTAAGTATCTTCGGTGGGTCTCATAAGCGGGGTACAAGATAGTTAATTGTATTTTTAGTAGATTTGAATTAACCATCCACCAGCATGAAAATATATCACTATATATTTTCTCTCACTTTTTTCTTTGCCACGCAAACAGACGTGTCGGGGCAATCTAATAATTTAATATACTATTTTGATAAAGACCTGAACTTAACTGCAGCCTCTACTGCCAGCTACCTGGGTTATGGAGTGAGAGAAAAAGGTAAGATTAAATTTTCAACCTACCGTATCCCTTCTCATACGATACTTATGAAAGGATATTTTACGGATTCAACTCTTGCGGTCAAAGATGGATTGTTTACCTATTATGATAGTCTTGGATTTGTAGAATCTGAAGGCATTTACAAAGATGACCGGGAAGAAGGTTTTTGGCTTTTCTGGGAGGATAGGTTAAGTGATTCTATGTATTATGAAAAGGGACAGTTGTTAACCGAAGTCTCTTTTACTTATCATCCCGGAACAGAATTGGTTGCATCCCGGATTTTCATGAATTATAAGACTATGATCCGTGAGATTCTGCAATGGGATACTACAGGAAGATTAATATCTAAAGGGTTTTCGATGAAGGGAGACAGGGAAATATATACTTATTACCCCAATGGCAAAGTGAAAGAGATCCAAAGAAACGTTTCAGACGAAGATCCTTCGACACGGTATTTTACTGAAACGGGCGAAGAAATCACAAAGGAGGTTGAAAAAGAAAAAGCTAAGAACAAACCAGATACCGATCTATCAGGATTCCCTTCCGGCGGAGACAAACCTGTTTATCCGGGTGGCCGCGACGAATTTTTTGATTTTATCAAAAGAAATTTGAAAACCGCCAAAAACTATTTATCAACAACCTTACAAAGAGATGGCAATCCTACAGGTGGTATTACCAAATCAACTTTATTAAAGCTTAGTTTTATGCTTGATAAAAAAGGTCATGCTAAAGATATAAAGGTTGATGGAGAGGTAAATCCTCTGAAAATAGAACTCGCTTCTCTTGTTGGAAGGATGCCTTCCTGGAAAATGAATGGTTTAGAAAGCTATGGTCCAATTAATATCATTCTCAATATATCAGTGACCTACTGGTAGCTTATTATTACAATTTCATATCCGCAATGATCGTCTCTATGGCAGTAAGTGTCTTCCGTGGGTCTCATAAAAGTGGGTGCAATATAAAAGAAAATGACTCTTATCCTTTAATAAACACTTCGATTTTATCGATCAGTTGCTTCTTCAAATCTTCAGCATCTTTCCAAACTATGTGTGGGTAATTTCTTGTGTCAAAATGTGCTTTAGCAATTTCATCCTGTCTGCAAGTATAAATTATTTTTTGTCCCCTACCCAAAGCATATGCAGATTCAAAATAAACCCCATGTTTATGATTTGTAAAATCAGCAATCGTAAACTTTGATTTTTTGATTGCTGCAAGAATAGCATCATTTATTGTAGTATCACTGGGAATATCTCCTTTTTCATCAATTATTAATGGCTCAAAGCCAGTTTCAATAATAGCTGGTTTAATTGCCTCGTTATATACTTTAAGCATTTCGTCATCGAAAGACATTGCGATAAAACAAGTTTTGCCCAAACTGATTTCGTTTATTTCTACAATTCTTTTTAGTCCTTCTACTGTAAGTTTAACTGCGGAAGTTCTTCCTTCTGTTTCTTCTTCGGCTAGAAACCCAGTATCAATTAAATAATCTAAATAAAAGCTGAACTCAGACCAATCGGTCAAATACATGTATCTCCAGTTTCGATTGGCTTCGTCAAAGAATTCATATGTAGAAATATATTCGCCATCATAATTGCTCAATCTCCGTAAAAAACTAAGTACTCTATTTGCCTTGTCTTGTGGAGAAGTAACCGGATGGTTTGCTTCAATAAACTCATACAAATCGTTTAAATCATTAAGAGGTTTTTCTTTCGGCAGAGTCTCATTATAAAAAAGATTCTTGAGTTTCTCATAAAATTTGCTATCAATTTCTTCTGTAAAGAGAACTTTATTACTCACCTCGAAAGAACCGACATCTTGCCACTCTTGCTTTAGATAAAAAGTACATCCTTGCCTATTAGCGCCAGGTTGAATACTTACTTCAAAACCTAGCTCTTCCAATATTTTTGATATTATACCATCCATATATCCTATAATTTCATATCCGCAATGATCGCTTTTATCTTTTCATCCAGTTCCTTATTTATTTTTTCAAACTCCACCGCACTGTTCAACTTCGTATTCACACTAAAATAAAACTTGATCTTGGGCTCGGTGCCACTGGGCCGGGCGGAAATAATGCTTCCGTCAGCCAGGATAAACTGTAACACATTGCTCTTCGGCAGATCTAATTTATAAGTGCTGTTCTCCAAAAAATCTTTTCCGATCTGCAATTCATAATCCAGCAACTTGATCACATCAGAACCATTGATCGATTTTGGAGGATTGTTGCGGTAAGCTTCCATCATCGCTGCGATCTGCTGCTGTCCATCCATTCCTTTTTTGGTGATGGAAATAAGATGTTCCTTAAAAAATCCATACTGCACATAGAGATCGATCATCTTTTCATAGAGGCTCCTACCCTTTTCTTTTTCATAAGCCGCCATTTCACAAAGCAAGGCCACAGCGCTGATGCCATCCTTGTCCCTGATCTTATCGCCGATCATTAATCCAAAACTTTCTTCACCACCGATAATATAATTCTCCTTGCCTTCTTTTTTCCGGATCATATCTGCGATCCACTTAAAGCCGGTCAGCACGGCATAACAGGCCACTCCATTGCCGCTTGCAATAGAATAGATCATGGGCGTGGTAACGATCGTCGTTATCACCATATCGTTTGGCTTGGCGATTCCCTTTGTCTTTCTTGCTTCGATCAAATAATTAAATGCAAGAACAGCGGTCTGGTTGCCATTCATCAATACCCATTTGCTGTTATTATCTTTCACACCGATCGCAATACGGTCCGCATCGGGATCAGTACCGCAAAGAATATCTGCATCGAGTTCTTCAGCCAGTTTCAAACCCAGGCTCATCGCTTCGCTTTCTTCGGGATTAGGATAAGCAACCGTTGGAAAATTTCCATCCGGTACAGCTTGTTCTTTTACAATGTGCACGTTTTTAAAACCAAACCTGTCCAGTACCGGCGGCACCATTTTTATTCCGGTACCATGGATCGGAGTATAAACGATCTTCAGGTCTTTATGCTTTTCAATAATTTCAGGATATATACTCAGACCTTTTACCATTTTTATATACGCTTCATCCATTTCTTTTCCAATGATCGTAATGCCGGCTTCACCGCCACCTCCCTGTCCGGTAGGCAGGCTCCACTTCACATCATCAACAGAAGCGATCTTATCCACTTCTTTAATTACATTTTTATCATGCGGCGGTACTAACTGCGAGCCGTCATTCCAGTAGGCTTTATACCCATTATATTCTTTGGGATTATGTGAAGCGGTGCATACCACCCCGCCCTGGCATTTCAATTCACGGATAGCAAATGATAATTCAGGCGTTGGTCGCAGGTCTTCAAACAAAAAAACCTTTACTCCATTTGCCGCAAATACATTCGCTGCTGTTTCAGCAAAGAAGCGGCTGTTGTTGCGGCTGTCATGTGCAATAGCCACACGAACTCCATCGCCCTCCTTCGCTAAAGCTTCGGCGGACGAAGAGAAACATTGTTTCAGGTAATTGGCATAACCCTGTGTAGCCATGCCCACGGTGTATTTATTCATCCGGTTGGTGCCCACACCCATGATGCCTCTTAAACCACCGGTACCAAACTCCAGGTTCTTATAAAAAGCATCTGCCAGTTCATCGGGCTTATCCTTCTGCAATTTTTTTATTTCATCTTTTGTGGCGGGATCAAAGTTTCCATCGAGCCATGCTTTTACTTTAGCCTGTATTGCTGCATCCATAAACTAATACTATTGTTAAAAGATAAAAGTGAAGTTATGATTTTATCTTTTGAAACTAAAACCGCAAATCAAACGTAAATTTGATGTTTATGGTGTCAGCTGCATTACTACTATCATCGTCCCTTGCGTCGCACACTTGTACGTCCCGTTCGCTGCTCAGCAATGTTGAACCTCTACAGGGTTCTGATCAAATAACACCAACTACCTACCAACATCTGGCTCCTACGGAGCCATCACTTCCTTATTCCTTTCCCGATAGCTATCGGGACCTTATCCCTTATTCTTTATTTCACAAACTGTCCCGATCAAAACTCAGCATATTGCTAATTCTTATTTTATTTCCGGTTTTTTCCTTCTCGCAAGATTCTTTGAACAATGAATTCATTATGGGTCCGCACATGGCAAAAAAAGTATCCGATTCAACCTTATTTAATAAAAAACTCATTCTCACGCCTCAACAAAAGAAAAAACGGATCTGGCTGGTGGCCGGCGCCAATGTGGTTGGTTACAGCACGGCCATGGTTGGTTTATATTCCGCCTGGTACAAAGATTACCCTCATTCCGGTTTTCACAGCTTCAATGATTTTGCCGAATGGAAACAGGTAGATAAAGTTGGTCATCTTTACAGCGCTTATATCGAAAGCCGTGGAAGTATGGAACTCTGGCGCTGGACGGGAATGGAGAGAAAAAAAAGGATCTGGATCGGCGGCATGAGCGGCGCTTTTTATCAAACGGTCATTGAAGTGCTGGATGGTTTCAGCAGTCAATGGGGATGGAGTTGGGCCGATTTTGGCACCAATATTTTGGGAAGTACCGTATTCGTGGCACAGGAATTTGCATGGGACGATCAGCGTATCAAACTCAAGTTCTCGTTTCATAATAAAGAATACAGCGACCCGGCACTGAACGAGCGCAGCAATACACTCTTTGGCAGTTCAACAGCAAACCAGTTCATAAAAGATTACAACGGGCAAACCTATTGGGCCAGTGCAAACCTGAGATCATTTTTTCCAAAGAGCAAATTGCCGCCCTGGTTATCGGTATCTGTTGGTTACGGTGCCGATGGCATGTTTGGCGGCACGGAAAATATTGGCAAAGACAAGAACGGGAATATTGTTTTCAACCGGCCGGATATAAAAAGATACCGTCAATGGTACCTTGCTCCTGATATTGACCTGAGTAAAATAAGAACAAACAGCAAAGCGTTGAAATTCTTCCTGACCTTTTTAAGCGCCTTCAAATTCCCTGCCCCTGCCCTTGAATTTTCAAATGGAAAGTTTAAAATGCATGCAATTTATTTCTGATCACTCCGGCCACATGTCTTAATTTAGCAATTGTAATTTATTCCCATGCAACTTGCCCAGCAGGTCCTTTTTATTCTTATCAGCGCTGTTTCTATCTGGCTTTTTACAAAAAAAGTAAAAGAGATCAGGCGCAATATCAAGTTGGGCCGGGATGAAGATATCAATGACAACAAATCTCAGCGATGGAAGAATGTATTGCTGCTGGCCTTCGGACAAAAGAAAATGTTCCGCAACCCAATGGTAGCGGTCCTGCATTTTTTTGTATACGCCGGTTTTATCATCATCAATATTGAAATTCTCGAGATCATACTGGATGGTGTTACCAGTAAACACCGGATGTTTGCCCCTGTAATTGGCAACCTGTATCAACTATTGATCGGCTGTTTTGAAATATTGGCCATACTGGTATTACTCGGCTGTGTCATATTTCTTATCCGGAGAAATATCATCAAACTAAAACGTTTTATCAGCAAGGACCTTGACGGATGGCCAAGAAGCGATGCTAATTATATCCTCATCACCGAGATCATCCTGATGCTTTTATTTTTGACCATGAATACTGCTGACCAGGTCCTGCAAGCAAGAGGTGCTGAACATTATCATATCACCGGCAATTTTTGGGTTACCGGTTCATTGACCTCATTGCTTGACGGCGCTTCCACTTCCTCGCTGATCACTATCGAACGTTTTTGCTGGTGGTTGCATATTCTCGGTGTGTTTGCTTTCATGAATTACCTTCCTTATTCGAAGCACCTGCATATCATCCTTGCTTTTCCGAATGCATATTATGCAAGATTAGAACCCGTTGGAAAAATGGAGAACATGGAATCTGTTCAGAAAGAAGTATTGTATGCCATGCAACCGGAACTGGCCCCGCCAGCTGGCGGGGAATCTGCAGCTCCTCAAAAATTCGGCGCAAAAGATATCATGGATCTTAGCTGGAAGAATTTAATGGATGCATACAGTTGTACTGAATGTGGCCGTTGCTCCGCTGCATGCCCGGCCACACAAACCGGCAAATTGCTTTCTCCAAGAAAAATAATGATGGACACCCGTGACCGGGCAGAAGCAGTTGGCAAAAACATGAATAAGAATAAAGACCCGATAGCTATCGGGTTCAAAGATGATGGTAAGAGTTTATTGCATGACTATATTTCTGTAGAAGAACTACGTGCCTGCACCACCTGCAATGCATGTGTGCAGGAATGTCCTGTCAGCATCAGTCCGCTGGATATTATTTTACAACTCCGCCGCCACCTGGTGATGGAAGAAAGCAATGCGCCGCAGGAATGGACGACCATGTTCAGCAACGTTGAAAATAATTTTGCACCGTGGAAGTTCAGCCCGGATGAAAGGGATAAATGGGTGGAGGAAATGAATGCCCCCAGCCCCTAAAGTTGGAAATGATTTATGTTACCAGCTGCATTGCTACTATCATCTTCTGTTGTGTCACTCACTTGTACGTTCGGTAATTCTACTGAGCACTTATCGAATACTCTGTTTTGTCCCGTAGGGACATCTCATGGGTAGAAAGATGAAATCGAAATGTTTTAACGTTCCAGCGGAACGTTTCATGCAATCACAAAACTTCATTGTAAAAGCGCCATGCGTTCCTATGGAACGCTCCTTCAATCTTCGATTTGTATTCTACCAACGACGTGTTCCGCTGGAACACAAGGAAATGGTTTTTGTTCCGATCATATGGAAAAATTACAGTCTTCCGCTTCATTCATTCATCATAATTCAACAATAGATTTGTAAATTTGTGTCACGAAAATCCATCGAGACAACCACATGAGCATTATTAACCGGCGGACAAAGTTTTATTTTCTTTCTTTTCTTAAACACGACCTCAAAGCAAGCATCACCGTATTCTTTGTCGCCTTGCCTCTTTGTCTTGGTATATCATTAGCTTCCGGTGCTCCTCTTTATTCCGGCCTCATTGCAGGCATT
>DATHDV010000172.1:0-21979 GCA_035318845.1 Chitinophagaceae bacterium | reverse complement strand
GAGTGAAGTGCTGGTTCAGGTTTCTTATGCTATTGGTGTGGCTCAGCCAACCAGTATCAATGTAAAAACTTTTGGAACGGCCAAAGTAAAAATGAATGATGGCCAAATAGGGAAGATCGTGGAAAGCATTTTTGATATGCGTCCTTATTTTATTGAACAACGTTTGAAACTGCGTAATCCTATTTAAAGTGAAACAGCGGCTTATGGACATATGGGCCGTAAACCGGAGATCATAGAAAAAACATTTACTTCTCCAGATGGCAAAAAAGTGACAAAGAAAGTTGAATTGTTTACCTGGGAGAAATTAGATTATGTGGGGAAAGTGAAGAAAGCATTTGGGTTGAAATAAAAGCCTCCCCAAGCCCCTCCAAAGGAGGGGTTTTAGAAGACCCCGAAAGATTTGAAAGTCATTCGGGGTTTAATGTTTCAATGTCTCAGTGGCAAATCATTTATTTTTGATCAGTGAAAAATTTCAGACATCAGCAAAGACCGAAGAAAAGCTCCCTGGTTATTGGCCGCCATGCAGTGATCGATGCACTGAGGTCCGGGCAACAATTGGACAGGATCTATCTTGATACAAGTGCAAAGGGACAAGATATCAGTGAAATAAAAGGATTGGCTTCGCAAAATGGGGTGCCGGTAAATTATGTGCCGGTCGCCAAATTAAATGGTTTCAATATAACTGATCATGAAGGGTGCGTAGCTCAAATTGCCAAAGTGCAATACCAGAATTTGCAGGATGTTATTTCCCTGGTCATTGAAAATGGCGAAGTTCCTTTGTTTCTTATACTGGATGGCATCACCGACATAAGAAATATAGGAGGTATTGCAAGAACAGCTTATTGCACCGGCGTTCATGCATTGATCATTCCGGATAAAGGGGTAGGAGCCTTGAATGAAGATGCGATATTGACCTCAGCAGGAGCATTGGAAAAAATTGCTGTGTGCCGGGTTAATAGTTTAATGAAAGCGGTTGACGACTTGCATTTGAATGGCATAAAAGTATATGCCAGTGAAATGAAAGCAGATAAAAATATTGCTGACGCAGATCTTGCATCGCCATGTGCCATTGTAATTGGCAGTGAAGAAAAAGGTATTTACCCCGCACTGATGAAAATATGCGATGAGAAAATAAAAATCCCCATGAAAGGGGATTTTGAATCATTTAATGTTTCGGTTGCTACCGGGATCATTTTGTATGAAGCGATGAAACAACGACTCGTTTCCTGATCTTTTGCCTTTAAAGAGTCAGACGGAATGATAGCGCAGGATAAGAATGGTTTACAAAACTTCCTTGTCGGATAAGCGGGGCATTTTCCATTTTGAAGCTAAGCGATTCTGCTCTTTTTTTATTTTCTGTAGCTGCGATAAAAAGTGTAATGCCAACTGCAACCGCAGCCAGCCCTGTTACAATAAGAACAGTCTTGCGTGAATCGTCCGATTTACCGGCACTTGCATTACCGTCACTAATTCCCAGGCCTGTAATTACTATTCCTCCTCCCGTGAATAACCATGCAGCCGTTTTCTGGTTCTTGCTTTTTTGTAAGTAATCCTTTTTTGTTAACGCAGGAGATGGGTTTTGCTGGCTATAGATCGAATTAGCCACTATCAGCAATGCGATGCAGGTAATGATTTTTTTCATTTTTTTAGTTTTGGTGGTAGAAATGAATTGACAATAAGCCTGGTTAATGTCCCGACTAAGATAAGGAGTTTTAAATTTCATACCGGCAAATTTAATCACCGGTAATGAATTAGTGATCTCGCGGAAATTCCTGCCTGCTTTTCACCGGCGTACACAACAGAGTTAGTACTTAATAATTACCTTTAGATATTTTATGGATCATTCCTTTGTCAAACTCATCGAATGTCCCCGTGATGCCATGCAGGGTTGGAAGTCTTTTATCCCAACGGAAAAGAAGATAGAATATATTAACTCATTACTGAGAGTGGGTTTTGATACCATTGATTTTGGAAGTTTTGTTTCGCCGAAAGCCATTCCACAAATGGCAGACACGGCTGAAGTAGTCAGGAGTTTGGACCCGATAGCTATCGGGTTCGGAGTTGCGAGTACGAAATTGCTGGCTATTGTGGCTAACCTGAGAGGTGCGGAAGAAGCCAGTGTGTTTGACCAGATCAGTTATCTTGGTTTTCCTTTTTCTGTTTCAGAAACTTTTCAGCTGCGCAATACCAATTCATCCATTGAACAATCACTTGGCAGGGTAGAAGAGATACAAAACCTTTGCATTAAAACAGGGAAAGAGCTGGTTGTTTATTTATCGATGGGTTTTGGCAACCCTTATGGTGACCGTTATTCCGAAGAAATTGTTTTTGAATGGGTGAATAAATTGGTGGCTATGGATATCGGCATCATATCGCTTGCTGACACCGTAGGTGTTGCTACACCTGAGCAGGTATATGATATGACCGAATACCTGGTTGATTCATTGCCCGGAACAGAAATTGGCGTGCATCTTCATTCTACTCCTGGAAACCGGAAAGAAAAACTGGAAGCTGCGGTAAAAGCAGGTTGCAAACGATTCGATGGTGCTTTAAAAGGCATCGGCGGTTGCCCGATGGCGGACGATGAACTGGTTGGGAATATGAACAGCGAGTTGATGATTGATTATTTTGAAGCAAATGCTTTGATCCGGGGACTGAATAAAGAAGCGTTACAGGAAAGCCTAAGGATCGCAGGAGAAATCTTCATTTAAGAAATGAATTATGGATTGGATGCTGGATATTGATTTAAAAAAATTAGCAAGACCAATCACATACGGTGATAAGATCCTGCTGATGGGTTCCTGTTTTACCGAACATATCGGGGATGCGTTGGAAGAATTGAAATTCTCAGTTCTGCAAAATCCAAACGGGATTTTGTTTGATCCGGTTAGTGTCTGTAAAAGTTTGACATCTTATATTCAAAATAAAAAATACACGGAGGCCGATCTTTTTCAGTTGAATGAAGTATGGCATAGCTGGGATCATCATTCAAGATTTTCAAATATCAATGCAGGCGAAGCAGTCCGGATCATCAATGCATCACAGCAAAAAGCACATGATTTTTTAAAACAGGCTGATTGGATTATTATAACGCTAGGGTCTTCGTTTAATTACAGACTCACTCATTTAGCGGAGTCTTCGAAAACCCCTCTCTCGGAGGTTCCCGATCCCGCCAAAGGGGCGGGAGAAGGGAAGGAACGAAGTTCGGGGGAGGCCGTCGCAAATTGCCACCGTGCCCCCGCTCAATGGTTCACTAAACATTTACTTGAGATCAGTGAAACGGTTTCCCTGCTTGATGATTGCATTCAACAGTTATTGCAGTTCAATCCCCGGTTGAATTTTATTTTTACTGTAAGCCCGGTAAGACATATCCGTGATGGGGTAGTGGAAAATAACCGGAGCAAGGCAAGGTTATTGGAATCAGTTCATCATATAGTCGATAAATATGAACAGGCTTATTATTTCCCCGCATATGAACTAATGATCGATGTATTGAGGGATTATCGTTTTTATGATATTGACATGGTTCATCCCAACTACCCGGCCACTGAATTTGTGCTGGAAAAATTTGCTGAGTCCTGTATTGACCCGGCTTCACAACAACTGATGCAGGAAGTAAAAGATATTGTTATTGCAAGAAAGCATAAAGCTTTTCAACCGGAAACAAAAGCACACGGGCAGTTTTTAATGACCTATTTTGAAAAAGCAAAAGCATTACAAAAAAAGCATCCGTTTCTTGATTTGAAGGAGGAGTTGGTTTATTTTTCTCAAACATGACTATGAATATTCTTAAATGGCTAATTCGAATAATTTTTTGGCTTCAGGCATTTGTTGCGCCTGTAATTCTTTTTGGGCTGATCGGGTTTTTGATCGGGTCCATGAGATTATTTGTTCCATTACTAATTATCGGAGGAGTTGCGGGAATTATTGTGGCAGAGTATATCAGGAGAAAAATAGGATTGGAAACTTTCTTTGCAAGGAGATATGGCCCGAATGAAATGGACAAAAAACAGAAAAAGAAAGACTAGCTCAGTACTTTATAAACTGTCTTTGTAAGGAAATATTGCTGGCTGACGGGCATTTCAATTCAAAATAACACAATTGAAGTGATGAAAGAAGAATTGATAAAAGAATTCCGCAATCGTTTCCATAAAGAGCCGGAGAAAATTTTCTTTTGCCCCGGTCGTGTCAACCTGATCGGTGAACATATTGATTACAATGGCGGGAATGTGATGCCCTGTGCCATTTCATTGGGTACCTGGCTGGCTGTATCCAGGAATATTGATAAACGTTTCCGTTTTCAATGCCTGGATTTCCCGGAAACTGCTGACCTGCATTTGCAGGAATCCTATTCAAAGACCGGGAAGCAGTGGTTTAATTATCCTTTGGGAGTTATTAATTATTTTTTACTGGATGGTAAAAATCTTTCCGGCCTTGATATGCTTTTTTACGGCGATCTTCCCATTGGGGCGGGGCTTTCATCTTCTGCATCTGTTGAAGTACTGACGGGGTTTGCTCTTAACGAATTATTTCAAACGGGAATTCCCAAAACAGAGATCGCATTGCTGGCAAAAAAAATGGAGAATGAATTTATTGCTGTCAATTGTGGCATCATGGATCAGTTTGCCGTGGCTATGGGACAAAAAGATAAAGCGATCCTGCTGAACTGTGATACACTTGACTATGAATACCTGCCTTTTAAGACCGGCGAATACAGTTTGGTTATCATCAACAGCAACAAACAAAGAACACTGGCAGACTCAAAGTACAATGAGCGGTTCACTGAATGCGGCGCCGCGTTGAAATTGTTGAAGCAGCAATTAAAGGTTGGAAATTTATGTGAGGTGGGTTTAGCTGAGTTTGAATTAAATAAACATTTGATTGATGATCCTGTTCTTCGGAAAAGAGCATTGCACGTGATCAGCGAAAATGCAAGAGTGAAAGATGCGGCGATCGCATTGCAAACGGGTGACCTGGAAATCTTTGGTAAACTGATGTACGCATCACATCGATCATTGAAGGAATTATATGAAGTATCCGGGAAGGAGTTGGATACGATCGTTGAATTTTGCAAAATGTATAATGGGTGTATCGGTGCCAGGATGACTGGCGCCGGTTTTGGTGGTTGTGCTATTGCTTTGGTTAAGAAGGATAAACTGGATGACTTTGCAAATAACCTTACAGAGATTTACAAAAATAAAATTGGGTATGCTCCCCGGGTATTTGTTTCAGCAGTGTCTGATGGTGTAAGAGAGATCAAACTTTAAACTGGTAATTAGCGGATAAGAACTCTTCCAGTCTTTGTAAGAGTGTCAATTGATTCCTGGCTCTGTCAAAATTTTGTTCGGTATAAGTTGTCCGGTAATAAATATCTCCATTCAGATAGTCAGACAGAAAACGCAGCGCCTGCATATAAGTTATCAGTAAACCGGAGTAGTGGATGAATTTTTTTTCAGAATCGGTCAGCAAATCCTTCATCACTTCCAGGTAACCATCGATTATGGATTCATAAAAATCTTTCCGGATTTTTATTTCATTAAAATTGCTGCTACTTTCATCTTCGCTGCAGGCCATGGACCGGATCATGTCGCCCAGGTCTGAAAAAAAATAACCGGGCATGCAGGTGTCGAAGTCAACGGGGCAAATGACCTGTCCTGTTTCCTCGGAAAAAAGAATGTTCGAAATTTTGGCGTCATGATGCATTAATCGCTTTTCAAACTCTTCTGATTCTGCCATTACTTCATAAAAACTCACATAATGTTCCCTTTCTTTCAATTGATTAATGATGGAAGCAGCTTTTCGTAATCTTTCATAATTGTTTTTATGAAGCGACTCTTTAAACTGCCGGGATCTGAGCGAAAGATCATGAAAGCCGGGGATGGTAATGTATAACGTATCCAGGTCAAAGAATTCAAAACTGGAAGTAATGCTGCCGAATACCCGGGCAACTGTTTTTGCCTGGATACTGGTTGTCGCTGTATGAAAAGTTTGTGCCCCATCAATAAACTCAAATTTTCTCCAATACCTTTTATTACTGTCGCAGAATAATTTGGTATCATCAAGAAAGCTTAGTGGTTCAGGAACAGTAACAGGATAGGGAATATCATGAGGCGGGCCTTCGTGGTGAATATAGGACCATATCTTTTCGTAATTAGCCTGAACTTTTTCCGGCTCAGGAAAAACATCCTGGTTTATTTGTTGCAACAGGAACTTGTGACCGTTGGACCGGATGATCACTTTAAATGTCTGGTTGATGAGCCCGGTTGTTACAGGCGTCACTATAAGATCACGATGGACAGTTGATGCATCAAGAGCTTCCTGGTAAATCTCATCTGTCATGAAAATGAATTAATGTATACGGTCGCCCCGAACCGTCAGGCTTTGAATAATAGTTGCTTCATAGTCGAGCCATTCCTTCCAGCGACTCCGCACTTTTTCCTTGTCAATATAAGTTTCGGCCAATTCAATGAACAAAGTGTAATGACCCGCTTCACTTTCCATAAAACGGCGGTAGAAATTTTTCATGTACTCATCATTCAACCCTTCACTCAAACGTTTGAACCGTTCGCAACTCCGGGCTTCTATCAGGGCCATCGTCAGCAACTGGTCAAGCATCCGGCCTTCCCGATCGCCGCCTTTTTGTTGAAATTCCAGTAAGGCGTTTACATATTCATCTTTTCGTTGCCTGCCTAATTTCAAATTTCTTTTTTCAAGCTCAGCAAGTACCAGCCGGAAATGACCCCATTCTTCTGTAACAATGGGAGACAGGTCATTGACCAGCTTTTCTTTGTCACTGTAGCGCTGAATAAGTGTTATACAGGAAGTAGCTGCTTTTTGTTCACAATAAGCATGATCGGTCAGGATATCCTCCAATGATTTTTCAGCCAGGTTCACCCAACGGGGGTCGGTTGGTAGCCTGAGACCAAGAATATTCTTTGTATCCTGGGATATTTCCATCCCGACAAATGTAAGTTATGGCTTGAATACCAGCGGGAATGGGACTGAAAATGTAGAAAAATAGCTTTCTAAACCCTTTGCTGTTAGCCTTAACTGACTTACCTTTGCGCCTCTAATAACAGGATGAAAAAAATCGGATGTCCCAAAGGGATTCCTTTGGAAAAATTCTAAAAATTTAAAAGATGCCTCTAACAAAAGAAAAAAAAGCTACAGTTTTAACAACCTTTGCCGGCAATGCAACTAATACCGGCTCCATCGAAGGACAGATTGCACTGCTGACTGAAAGAATAAGCCAGATCAGCAACCACTTACAGGAAAACAAAAAAGATTTCTCAACTCACCGCGGACTGATGCAGTTGGTTGGTAAACGTAAACGTTTGCTTAACTACCTGCAAAAACATAACCTGACAGAATACCGCAAGTTGATCGAGAAACTTGGATTGAGAAAGTAATACGACGCCCCCATCCCCTGAAGGGGAGTTAGGAAGAGTCGTTTAACCTGAAGTTTCTTTAATCAAAGAATCAAATCTTCATAAATGATTATTCCAACTTTTACAGGATGTTGGAGATAACTGTTTGTAAACTATAAGGATGTTTCGTGGCTTTCTTACTCTTCGCAAATGCTCAATAGAATTACAGAACGATGAAGTGAGCAAATCTTCCACTGGAAGATTCGAGACAAGGGACGATGATAGTAGTAAGAAAGCCGGTTCAATAAAAATTAAATTAAAATATTTATGCTAACACAACCAATACAATCGAAATTTATTTTAAGAGATGGTCATGAAGTGATCATCGAAACAGGGCGTTTGGCCCGCCAGGCTGATGGTTCAGTTACCGTTCGCCAGGGCAATTGCATTATCCTTGCAACCGTTGTTGCAACAAAAGAACCGAAAGAAGGTCAGAGTTTTTTCCCATTGTCTGTTGACTACCAGGAAAAATTTGCTTCGGCCGGCCGCATCCCGGGCTCCTTCTTTAAAAGAGAAGCCCGGTTGAATGATTATGAAATTCTTACTTCCCGTTTGATAGACAGGGCGCTTCGTCCTTTGTTCCCCGAAGATTATTTGTGTGAAGTGCAGGTGCTGGTCACACTTATTTCCAGCGATCCTGAAGTGATGCCTGATGCACTCGCTTGCCTGGCTGCTTCAGCGGCATTGGCTGTTTCTGATATTCCTATCCAGGAAATTATTTCTGAAGTGAGGGTGGCAAGAGTGGATGGCAATTACATAGTGAATCCTTTGCGCAGTGAATTAGCGAAATCAGATTTCGAATTTATGATCGCTGCTACCGGCAAGAATATTATGATGGTGGAAGGCGAGGGAAAAGAATGCCAGGAAGAAGACCTGATCAAAGCCATTGAAATAGCTCATGATGCTATCCGTGTGCAGGTAAAAGCACAGGAAGAACTGAGAGCTTTAAAAGGAATTACAACTAAAAGAGAATATGCCAAGCCGCTGCATAATGAAGCGCTGCGTGAGAATGTAAATGCTTTTGCAAAAGATAAAGTATATGAAGTCTCAAAAGGCGCTTTGGCCAAACATGACCGCTCGGATAAATTTGCTGCCATACAGGAAGAACTGATGGAGCATTTGAGAAAAGATTATATCAAAGAAGAAGGCGGAAGTTTGCCTGAAGATGTAAAAAAATGGGCCAAGATTTATTATGCCGACCTGCAATACGATGTGATCCGGGATATGATCCTGAATGAAAAAGTTCGTTTGGATGGACGCAAACTGGATGAGGTTCGCCCGTTGAATATGGAAGTGGATGTTCTGCCTTCGCCACATGGCGCTGCATTGTTTACAAGAGGTGAAACGCAGTCACTTACGACTGTCACCTTAGGAACTCCTTTGGATTCAACTTTGATTGAAAGCGCTGCTGTTTCTGATTATTCCAAATTCTTTTTGCACTATAATTTTCCACCGTTCTCAACCGGCGAAGTAAAAATGATGAGAGGTGTTGGCCGCAGGGAAGTTGGACATGGTAACCTGGCGATGCGTTCATTAAGACAAATGATGCCGGGAGGAGATTTTCCTTATACAGTCAGGGTGGTGAGTGATATCCTTGAATCAAACGGTTCATCTTCGATGGCGACTGTTTGTGCAGGTTCGCTGGCGCTAATGGATGCCGGTGTTGGAATTCCCAAACACGTATCCGGTGTGGCCATGGGGTTAATAAGCAAGGAAGGGAAGTTTGCGGTATTGACAGATATTTTGGGTGATGAAGATCATCTTGGCGATATGGACTTTAAAGTAACGGGTACAAGAGAAGGAATTTGCGGCGTTCAAATGGATATAAAAGTGGATGGTCTCAGCATGGATGTAATGCGTAAGGCATTGGCCCAGGCAAAAGAAGGTCGCCTCCATATTTTGAATGCGATGTATGAAACTATATCAGCAGCAAGAAGTGATGTGAAGCCACATGCACCAAGAATGGTGAAATTATTTATTGATAAAGAATTTATCGGCGCCGTTATCGGGCCAGGTGGTAAAGTGATACAGGAAATACAAAGGGAAACCGGAACCACCATCAACCTGGAAGAGAAAAATAATATGGGTGAGATCAGCATCTTTGGTACCAAGAAAGAAGGTGTTGATAAAGCAGTATCCTGGATCAAAGGGATTACTGCTGTGCCATCCGTAGGTGATGTATATGAAGCCGTGGTAAAATCGATCATGCCTTTCGGTGCATTTGTGGAATTTATGCCCGGTAAGCAAGGATTGGTGCACATCAGCGAAGTAAGCTGGAAGCGTTTGGAAACATTGGAAGGTTTAGTGCATGAAGGTGATGTGATGAAAGTGAAATTGATCGGTACAGATCCTAAATCTGGTAAATTCAAATTATCGAGAAAGATATTGATGCCAAAACCAGATCAGAAACCAAGAGAAGAACAATCACCGCCCCAGCAGGGCAATAACTAATAGCAGACCCCTGAGAGATCAGGGTTTTTCTTGTAGCGGCTAATTACCTGAAATAAAGCGCTGTTATAACCACGAAAGCTATTTCGGTTTGATATTTGCCGGAAAATTGCTGATAAAGATTCGATATGCATAAGGTTTAATTACTAAAATTGCATTTCCTTGACATTAATTAAACATTACTAATCGGGGATTTTACTTATTTTTGCTTCCCCTTCAACAAGGGTTCTATGAACGAACTTTTATTGATAGTTCTCGCTTACCTGATCGGCAGTATTCCTTCTTCAGTATGGATCAGCGAGTATTTTTTCAAAATTGACATCCGTGATTATGGCAGCGGCAATGCCGGCGCAACCAATACCTACCGGGTACTTGGACCTAAATGGGGAACGATCGTAATGATTATGGATATGGTAAAAGGTATTGTGGCCGTAAAACTGGCTCTCCTTTTACCGGGCTATGCCGACAATGAAATTAACCTGCAAAATCTGCAAACCGGTTTAGGCCTTGCTGCTGTGATCGGGCATATTTATCCTATTTGGGCAGATTTTCGCGGAGGAAAAGGGGTGGCTACTTTGTTTGGATTGGTGCTGGGCATTTCACCCTGGACGGCGCTGAGTTGTGTTGGAGTTTTTATGCTGGTGCTGTATCTCACAAGATTTGTTTCGTTGAGTTCTATTTTAGCAAGTGTCGCTTTCCCCGTTTTTATACTTGTAATTTTTAATGTTGATAATCCGGCTTACCGGGTTTTTGCCATTGCAGTGGCATTGATGGTATTACTGACGCACCAGAAAAATATCGGCCGGTTGCTGAGAGGCGATGAAAGCAAGGTTCCCATTTTGAAGAACCGTGATCGCCGCCGGCAGCGACGAAAGGATGCTTTTCTTCACCGGCACGATTAAGCTGTCGAAAAAAATTACCTTAAAGCATGAAAAAAGATTTTTGTTATACCACCCGGTATAATAATTGAATGTCATTATAAAAATCATGTTATGACAAGAGTAATCACTTCTTTTTTTCTTTTTGTGAGTTTTCTTATTGCCTGTTCGAGAAATCCTATTACCGGACGGAGCCAGTTCAAATTACTGCCTGAGTCAGAGGTACAATCAATGGCCACAACGGAATACCAGAAATTTCTTTCAACAAACAAAATTGTATCCTACGGCAATAACACGGATGCAGAGATGGTGAGAAGGGTAGGGCAACGTATTACCCGGGCCGTAACAGATTATTATGCAAGCCAGGGTCAATCAGCAAAACTGGCTGGTTATAATTGGGAGTATAATCTTGTTGACAGCAAAGAAGCGAATGCCTGGTGCATGCCCGGTGGAAAGATCGTTGTTTACACCGGCCTATTGCCTATCACTCAAAATGAAGCTGCTCTGGCTGTGGTGATGGGTCATGAAGTCTCTCATGCAATTTTTCAACATGGCAATGAAAGAATGAGCCAGGGTCTTCTGGCATCAGTTGGTGATGTAGCTTTATCTGTAGCACTTGCCAATAAACCACAGGAAACACAAAATCTTTTCAGGAGTGCCTATGGTGTCGGTGCACAAGTAGGTGTGCTGTTACCTTTTTCCAGAAGTCATGAGTATGAAGCCGATCATTGGGGTCTGAACTGGGCAGCTATGGCTGGTTATAATCCGCAGGAAGCTATTCCTCTCTGGCAACGAATGGAAAAAGCAGCAAATGGTCAAAAACCACCTGAATTTCTCAGTACTCACCCATCCGAAGGCAATCGCATTGAACAGTTACAGAAATTCATGCCTGAAGCTCTTCAATATTTTAAGCCAATAAATAATTAATTTATTGATCTGGATTAAATAAATTCCCTTGAAATGGCCATTGGGCGTGATTTTTATTTGATCAAATGTTTTTATTACCCGGTATTTGTACTACCTTTGTGCACCCTGCTTTGAGAACTCTGTTAAAAAGCTCCAACGAACCGGAGTTATTAACAGGAACCCCCTAAAATTGTTACCAGGTATGTCACAAACGCTGTTTGAAAAATTGCAACTGGCAGACGAAAAGAATCTTTTAATCCAGGGTTTGCCTTCATCGATCGAGAAACAATTCAACAAATTGTCCTTTGCCAAGAACATGACGCCGCTTTTAAGAAGCCGGAAGATTGATTTTGCATTGGTATTCGCTGTAAGCGAAACCCAGTTGAATGGTATCCTGAAAGATGTAATGCCCTCTTTGAAAGAAGGGTCAAAATTCTGGGTTGCTTACCCTAAGATCACTTCCAAAATTGTTACCGACCTTAATCGTGAGCGCAGCTGGAACCGCCTTACACACGATGGCTACGAGAGCATCGAAAGGGTGGAACTGGATCATGTATGGAGCGCTATGCGTTTTGGGAAAGGCGACAACGGAAGAGGTGAAGATATTCCTCATTCAAGAAAAAGGGAAGTAGCTGCTATTGCAGAGTAAAGACCAGTTATAGAAAACGTATTCAGGTTTGTTGCCCTTGCAGCAAACCTTTTTTATTTATGAACTTTCTGAACGTAGAAATAAAAGCCAGGTGTAGTGATGCATCCTTCATCCGGAATTATTTGCTGTCAAATCATGCCGAATATAAAGGAGTGGATGAGCAAACAGATACATATTTCAATGTACCGAACGGGAGATTAAAACTCCGGGAAGGAAATATAGAAAACAACCTCATCTTTTATGAAAGAACTAACCAGGCAGGGCCAAAAAATTCTCATTTTCACCTGGTAAAAATAGAGGATGCCGCCGGACTGAAAGATGTATTAACAAAATCAATTGGAATAAAAGTCATCGTTAAGAAAAGCCGGGAGATCTATTATATCAACAATGTAAAATTCCATATCGACACCGTTCCGGGACTTGGGTCTTTTGTTGAAATTGAAGCAGGCAATATATTGGCTGACCTGTCACAACAACAATTGCAGGAGCAGTGTGATTTTTATGTGGATGCTCTTGATATACAAAGAGAGGATATGATCGATGTATCGTATAGCGATATGCTGACCGGGAAGATCATTTAAGAATTACTGCACCCATTTTTTTGGTCAGCTCCATTTCCATCTTTTTTAAATGTTCATGGGTCTGGTGAAGCATAGCATTTTCCTCCGGGGAGTGTTGTTTTTCCAGGTCAACCTGGTTCTCCAGCAACATCCTCCTGATCTTGCGGAGCTTAAGATAATTAATGGCTGAATCTACTTCATCATTGGTTTTATCCTCATCCATATTCAGGTAATTCATCAATTCTTCTTTATTATCATGGGCAACTGTTTTTATAAATTCTTCATAACTTTTTTCAAACAATTGTTTTTGATACCCGCTGGCCTGGCTGAACTCCCTCCGCCAGTGTTCGCTTTCTTCGTAGGGAAAATTAAGTAATGAAACGGCCAGGGCACTGAGTTTTGTATCCTGGTGATAAATAAAATAATTTTTGTTCAATTCAGCAGGCCTGTTTCGCAATGTTTCTTTAAATGAATTGATAAGACGAACGACATCGGTATTATCGATCAGGCTGTCATCCACCATTTCTTCGAAAATATGTTCGGCGATCAGCTTGGTATCATCCCATTTCAGAATTCCAAATTCCAGTAATATCCTCGCTACTTCCCGTTCCTGCAGTTCATCTTTAAACAGTAAATTGAAAGTGGCATCATCATAATTGGTTTCTTCGGCCTGTCTTGCATTCTCTTCTGATTGCTTTGTTTCTTCATCCCGATAGCTATCGCGAGGCATTCTTCTTTCCTGCGTGGAGATCCTCTCTCGTATGAATTTATTGACCAGCGCATGCAAACCGCTTTCATCGATCTTCAGCACTTCTGAACACTGCTTGATATAATCCTGTTGTTTTGTAAAATCCTCGGCCTTGTTGATCTTGGAAATGGTTTCTGCCATCCGGTTTACCACTTCCGATTTTTTCAACGAATCATTCCCTGCATCTTTCAGCGCCACTTCCAGCTGGAAAAGAATAAAGTCTTTTTTATTTTTTTGCACAAATTCCCTGAAAGCAGATGCACCAACTTTGTTGACATAGCTGTCGGGGTCCTCGTTGCCGGGAATAAGGACCAGTTTTACATTCAATCCTTCTTCAAGGGCAAGGTCAAGTCCCCGCAATGCCGCTTTTATTCCTGCAGCATCGCCATCATAGATAATGGTAATGTTGTTACTGTATTTTTTTACCAGCCTTAACTGATCAATAGTTAATGAAGTGCCGCCACTTGCAACCACATTTTCGATACCAGCCTGGTGCAGGGAAATAACATCGGTATAGCCTTCAACCATTAAACATTCATCTGCTTTATCAATGGCTTGCCGGGCAAAATAAGAACCATAGAGAATTTTACTTTTTACATAGATCTCATTCTCCGGGCTGTTGATATACTTAGGTGCCTTATCATTGGTCTTTAAGATCCTTGCACCAAAACCCAGCACCTTGCCACTGTGATTGTGTACCGGGAAAATGACCCGTCCCCGGTAGTTATCCGTCAGTTGATCGTTGCGATTGGCAACAAGACCAGCTTTGATCAATAATTCAGGATTGTATTGTTTGGCAAGGGCTTCTTTGGTAAAAGCATCTCTTTGTTCCGGCGAATAACCCAACTGGAATTTTTTAATGATGTCTTCCCGGAATCCCCGTTCTTTAAAATAACTTAAACCAATATCCTGTCCTTCTTCGGTCTCAAATAATTGGCTGGAGAAAAATTGCTGTGCAAAATTGTTGACGATAAAAAGACCGTCTGCTGCAAGCTGGGTTTGCTTTTGTTCATCCGTTTGAAATGTTTCCTCAATTTCTATCCCGTATTTATTGGCGAGCCATTTAAGCGTATCGACATAGCTGTACTTCTCATGCTCCATGACGAAACTGATGGTATTGCCGCTTCGGCCGCAACCAAAACATTTATAGATCTCTTTAGAAGGCGATACGGTAAATGAAGGTGTTTTCTCATTATGAAAAGGGCAGAGGCCAATATAATTGGTCCCTCTTTTTTTCAGTTTTACAAAGCCGCCGATCACATCAATGATATCAATTCGTCCTAAGATCTGTTGTATGGTAGTTTGTGATATCACTTCAAAAAAGTTTGTAATTAATAAGCGGCAAGTTATTGAAATAGGAGGGTCCCCGGACCAGCTTTGGCCATAGAATTTATACCACAACTCATGCCATTACTTCTTATTAAAAATGACCTTATTAAGGCTTACTTCACATATTTCCTAACAACCATCGTCCCGTGAAGGCAATTAACGTTTTCATAAGCATCCTGTGCATTCTTTTTTATAAAAACAAGGGGTAAATATTTGTTTTTTCCCCAAATTGGCTTTAATTTACCTCTGACCCCTAATTGACGATCCGACACCCCAGGGAAAATTGAAAGGTTCTTTTATTTCTTAATCTTTTAAATTTTGAATCCCATGGTCCAGGTAGACATCTCACAGCTCTCCGGAGAGTGCAATGTTTGGAGAGAAAAGCTTCGTAATCATCGTGAAGAATTCAACAACAACGAAGCAAAACTCCGGCAGGTAGCAGGCCAGCAACTCTCCAAAGAACAATTACAAGACGTAGAACACCTCCACAACCAGTTTCACATCCAGCTTATCAACATCCATGACCTCAAGCAGGCGATCAAATCGCATGACAGAAAAATCAATTTTGAAAAAGCTGCTTTTAATGGCACAGCCAACGAAGACAGCCTGGTGCGCCATGAAGAATTGCATGACGAGTACCAGTCGTTGGAACAAACCCTGGAAGTACTGCGTGGTGAATTTGATTCTTTTTTGAAACGAACACCTTAATACAATAAGCAATTGACAAGAGGCAATAAGCAATTGCCGATTGTACTTTGCATATTGCCTCTTGTCTATTGATTTTTCCCCATTAAATTCAAAGACAGTAATCTTTTTTATCCCTAAATCAGACGTTATGCCTGAATTTGATACCTCACATGTAAAAAATATTGTCTTGCTGGGCCATGCCGGCGCTGGTAAGACCACCTTAGCGGAGTGCATGCTATATGAAGCCGGAATAATAACCCGCC
Organism: Chitinophagaceae bacterium; assembly: GCA_035318845.1. Taxonomy (GTDB): domain Bacteria; phylum Bacteroidota; class Bacteroidia; order Chitinophagales; family Chitinophagaceae; genus JJ008. The sequence goes on along the minus strand of DATHDV010000172.1, from coordinate 6,084 downwards.
GCGGCAGCATCGCCGAAAGAAACACAACAGGAGATTACCACGAACTGGAACAGGAACGTGGTAATTCTATTTTTAGCAAGCTCCTGCACACCAAATGGCGGGGTTATAAGATCAATGTGCTCGATACACCGGGCTATGACGATTTTACCGGTGAAGTTATTTCCGCACTAAGGGTTGCTGATACCGGTGTCATGCTTATCAATGCGGTGATGGGAGTGGAAGTAGGTACTGATATCATTTGGGATTATACAGAACGGTTTAAAACCCCGATGATATTTGCCGTGAACAAACTGGACGATGATAATGCGGATTTTGACAAAACCGTCCGGGATGCCAAATCTCATTTTGGAAACAATGTTGTAGTGGTGCAATATCCTCACCAGGTAGGTGCAGGTTTTCATGAGATCATTGATGTGCTGCGGATGGTCATGTATAAGTTCAAGGAAGGTGGCGGCAAGCCTGAAAAATTACCGATACCCGATGACGAGAAAGCAAAAGCTGAGAATTTACATAAAGAACTGATCGAAGCCATCGCCAGTAACGATGAAAGCCTGATGGAAATATATTTTGACAAAGGCGAACTGATGGAAGATGAAATGAAAATGGGAATGAAGAAGGCAATGATCAACCATGATCTTTTCCCGTTGTTTTGTTTATCCGCTGAAAGAAATATGGGAAGTGGCCGGCTAATGGGTTTTATTGATAACGTTTGCCCCAGTGCCAACGAAATGCCGCCGCAAACAACAACGAGTGGTGATAAACTTAACTGCGATGCCAATGGACCTGCCTGTATTTTTATTTACAAAACCATTTCCGAACCGCATGTTGGTGAAATGTCTTTCTTTAAAGTTTATTCAGGCACCATAAAAATTGGAATGGAGTTGGAGAATGAAAGCACTGGTGTTACCGAAAAAATCAACCAGTTGTTTCTCGTAGAAGGAAATAAAAGATCTACCACTCATGAGTTAGTGGCCGGTGATATCGGCGCCACCTTGAAGCTAAAAAATACGCATGTCAACAATACATTGCATGCAAGAGGCAAGAACTATGAACTTCCCCCGATCGAATTCCCTTCTCACAATATGACCGTGGCTATTGAACTGCTGAAAAAAGGAGAAGAAGAAAAGCTATCACAGGCTTTGCACCAGTTGCGGGAAGAAGACCCGACCCTGCTGGTTGAAGTTTCTCCTGAACTAAAACAGACCTTGATACATTGCCAGGGCGATATGCACCTGGCGGTTGCCAAATGGAAGATCGAACACCAGCATAAATTAGAAGTAAAATTTGTAAAGCCTAAAATAGCTTACCGCGAAACGATCCGCAAAATGGCTGATGCGAGTTACAAACATAAAAAACAAAGCGGTGGTAACGGACAGTTTGGAGAAGTATACCTTCAGATAGAACCCTGGTATGAAGGCATGCCCGAACCTAAAGACCTGAACGTAAGACACCGGGATGTGCATGAACTGGATTGGGGTGGCAAATTGGTTTTCTATAATTGTATCGTTGGCGGCGCTATCGAAGCAAGGTTCCTTCCATCCGTATTGAAAGGAGTGATGGAAAAAATGCACAACGGGCCATTGACCGGTTCTTATGCAAGGGATATCCGTGTATGTGTGTATGATGGCAAGATGCACCCGGTTGACAGTAATGATATTTCATTTAAGATCGCAGGCTTGCAGGCATTCCGCCAGGCATTTCAGCAGGCCGATCCGCAAATACTGGAACCCATTTATCATGTGGAAGTATTATGCCCCGATGACCTTACAGGCGCCGTAATGGGAGACCTCCAGAGCCGCCGGGCTATTGTAGAAGGGATCGACAGTGACGGACATTTTCAAAAAGTGATCGCCAAAGTTCCGCTGGCTGAAATGGATGGATATTCATCTTCTCTTCGCTCTATTACACAGGGAAGGGCCAAATTCAAAATGAGTTTCCAGGCTTATGAAGCAGTGCCATTTGAATTGCAACGGAAGCTGATCGATGAATATAGTAAAACAGCAAAAGAAGAATTTGCTTAAACCACGACCAAGCGCTTTATCAACAGCCACCTTCGGGTGGCTTTTTTTTTTAAAAAAAAAATTTTCTTTAAACAAATTGGAATTCCGCCAGTCAAATGCAGCAATTAATTCATGCTTATTGTCAAAACGCTTATGAGAAAAATTCACCTTCTATTTATTTGCAGCACCTTATTCCTGGCCGGTTGTTGGGGTTGGGGCAGAAGGCCTGTCGAGCCCACAACATTCAAGAAAGTATGGGGCTATAAACCGGTGTTTACAACAGATACAACCCTGCTAAAAGTGCAGTCAGAATCCCCGAGGCCCATGAAAAATCCCGGAAAGATATATGTAAGAGGCAACCTGATCTTTCAAAATGATATCGGTTACGGGATCCATGTTATTGATAACAGCATTCCTTCCCAGGCAAGACCCATCGGATTTATCAGAGTAAATGGGAGTTCAGAAATATCCATTAAGGACAATAATATGTATGTGAATTCATTCAATTCGTTGGTTGTACTGAATGTTTCTGACTGGCAAAATGTAACTGTTGTAAAAAGGATACCAAATGCATTTCAACAAGGCTTGTCTGCCGTAGGCTTTCATTATTATTATATTCCTCCGCCCGAACATAAAGTTTATTATGATTGTAGCTTAATGGATTACCAGCTTGGCAAGATACAAAGCGGCTGGGTTCGGGATTCTGTATACAATTACTGTTATTATAATTAAAAACTTATGAGATCACTATTAAATATACCGTTGTTCTTTTCACTTGTTATTTTAATGACATCCTGTGAAAAAGATGGCGCCAGCGCAGAACTGAAAAGCGCCGGTACCGGCACAGGCGGATCGCTGGCCCGGTTTACTATTGCGGCTGATCATTTATACCTGGCTGATTATAGTTCCGTCGGTGTTTATGATCTTGCCGATCCGAATAACCCGGTTTGGAAAACAACAGTGAATGTTGGAATGAATGTTGAAACGATCTTTCCATACGGGGACAAACTTTTTATTGGTTCCACTACCGGGATGTATATTTATTCGATCAGCAACCCATCCAATCCTGTAAAGGTTGGTACGGCCCTGCATGTGAGAAGTTGCGATCCTGTTGTTGCAAGCGGCAATATATCTTATGTTACATTGAAAGGAGGAACACCCTGCGGAACAGCTGAGGATGGCCTTTATATTTATGATGTTAGCAATGTGATGTCGCCGGTGCAAAAAAGCCTGTTCCGTATCTCCAATCCCGGTGGTTTGGGAATTAAGGATTCGGTTGTGTTCGTTTGCCGCGGTAATTCCGGAATGACGCTGGTGAATGTAAAGAACCCTTCTTCCCCGCAATTGATGTATACGGTTAACGACGGAAGTTATCTTGATGTAATACCATACGGCAACTTACTTATTTGTTATGTGGCTTCCGGTCTTCTTATTTACGATATCAGCAACCTGAACCAGGTGTTGAAAGTGGGGACGGTTAATTATTAAAGAATTTCCCATCCCGATAGCTATCGGGAACACAAAAACCACAAAGCGGTTACGTTCAATTGAGATTTCTTTGTGTTCTTTGTGTCTTTGTGGGAGACAAATTGAAACCCGATAGCTATCGGGTGAGACACTGCCTTCCTCTCCTTAACCCGATTTCTGCTAATTTTGTACAAAAGCGAATTCTTATTTTCTATGTTAAGAAATCTGGCTCAGTCATACCTGAAATGCTTTTTTGGTTTATCCCTTTTGTGGTTCATGGCTTCCTGCTCTTTTTCTGACAAAACAACAAAGCGGTATTTAGACAAGGCCTTAACGAAAACCTATGATGTGATCGTTGTGCCGGGGTATCCTTTTACAGAACCAGGCTGGGACAGTATTATGAAAGGAAGGGTGTATTGGTCGAAATGGTTGTTTGATAAAGGGATCGCCAAAAATATTATTTACTCGGGTTCGTCGGTATATACTCCTTATTATGAAGGGGAGATCATGGCGCTCTATGCGATAGCGATTGGTATCCCCAAAGAACATGTTTTTACCGAAACAAAAGCAGAACACAGTGTTGAGAACCTTTATTACTCCTGGGTAAAAAGTAAAAAGCTTGGGTTCAAAACCATTGCCCTTGCAACCGATCCCTACCAGGCTAAACAATTAAAGCGCTTCGCCAGGAATAGAATAGGTAAGGACCTTGGTCTTATACCTTTTGTTGTTGATACATTAAGAACAATGCATCCCATTATGACCAATCCTGTTATTGATTACCAGCAAGCATATAATAAGAATTTTGTTTCTCTTACAGAACGGCAATCACTTTGGAAAAGGTTAAGGGGAACGTTGGGTAAGAACATTGATTACGACGCTTATAAATAAAAAAATCAAACCCAAGAGTTATTATTGAAAATAAAACCATGTGGGTTTTTCAAACAAAATGGGGGCAAAGGCGCCATTTTTCATTTGATATATTTTTGATACATAAAATTCATTATCTATATAATATTCTTTTTCAAATTTTTCTGTCGTTGATATAGTCATAAAGTTTCTGAATTTCAAACGAGTATTTTCTTCCGTAAAGTCTTGACATTTTACTTCCTGAGATTTTTTACTCCCGTTTATAGGTAATTTACATGTTTTGCCTGATATGCTTGATGTCTCAAATGGATATATACTATACCATACTCTTGTTATTGCTGATTTTGGAGCAAGGAATGTTATCCGTTCTGGTCTTGTTGAAATTTCTTTTCTGAACTGGGTTGATAAATCAAAATCGCCGAGAAATAACCAAGTACTTGTAGTACTCTTTGAAATAGTTATATCTTCCCAGTAATTATATTTTGCTCCATTCTTTATAAAAGAACATTTTTTCCAATCTATATAAAGTGGAATGTTTAATTTATTTGTAAAAGAGTAAGCATAAGTACTACCACTTTCTCCCCAAAATGAATATTTAATCTTTACAGTATCATTCTCAAAAACAAAATACTTATCGCTTGTTATACCTTTTGTAGAAGGCGTGGTTTCATAAATCTGTGTGTACTTACATGAGATTAAAAGTACAACACAAGGGATCAATAATTTTATCATAAGTTATAGTTATAAACTAATATTGATAGATAATAACTGATTCTCACTCTAATTCTATACAAGCGAATCTTTCTTATCTATCCCTGTACACCGCAATCGAAGAAGTCTTATCATTCCACCCCGAAATAATAAAACCGGGTTTGGACGCCGTGATCGTATAACTTTTACCGGCAAAATTTTCAAACTCATAGATCACTACCCTGTATCCCACAGGCACAGTTAATGAACTGAGTGCATTATCAGGAAAACCCAGTTGTCCCATGGTGCTATATGTCCCGGGCAGGAGAGAGACAGATTGCCCCTTGTAATTGGCATCTGTATAGATCAGTACTCTTTCATATGCATTAGCCGGGTATTGGTTATTATTATTGTTGTTGCCATAGGTTTCTTCAATGGTTATTGAAGCAATCCTGTTATTGATAGTGCTGTTCATGCAACTGATGTTCTCGCCGAGTGTATAATAAGTACCGCCCAGGTATTCATTGTTGATAAAAACTTTTGCTTTGAGACTGGAAGGGATCTCGATCGCCGAAATATCATACTTCAACAAGCCCAGCTGATCGCCTCTATAGTTACCGGGCGCCAGTCGCAGGCTATTGCCCTGGTAATTGCAATCGGTATATATGGTAACATAATTTCCGTTTCCACCAGCGGGGTAATTGGGTTGAACGGGTTTGTATTCTATGATCAATGATCCGATCTTATCATTTTCAGAACTGCCGAGGCAATTCTCACCGGCATCATGTGTAAATGAATACCCGGAGAGGTTCTCATTATTGATATATGTTCTTACTCTCAGGTTGCCATAGATACTGAATGAAGAAATATTATATTTAAGAGAGCCCAGCTCATAGCCCTTGTATCTTCCGGGTCCCAGGGTCTGGGAATAACCTTTGGTAAAACAATCATTGTAGAAAACAACATAATCATTTTGGTTGTAGTTCGGCCGGTTATTTTGTTTTTCCACCACGATGGAAGAAGCCATATCATTCCATTCTTCTTCGAGGCAGGAGACGCT
>DATHDV010000171.1:0-19882 GCA_035318845.1 Chitinophagaceae bacterium | reverse complement strand
CATGGCTATTTTTATCAGGTAATTTATAGCTGACTTATCCCGTTTACGAATAAAAAACACCTGGCCGGTGCGGGATGTATTTTTATCCCGGATGAGGAAACTGTTTGCAAGAAATGTTTTGAGGTTGCTGAGAAGATTTGTTTTTGTTTTATCAGTCTTTTTCAAAAACTTTATTTTCAGGTCATGATAAAACATTTTCATTTCTCCGTGAGAAAGATATTCCTTACCTACGGCTCTCATGTTTAGTGTATCTAAATAAGCGGATTCAAGTTTTGCTGATAATAGGGGTATCAATGCAGAATTAAATGCCTTAAGATCCCCATGGCTCATCCGCAAGGTCATTAAGAAACCTGATAGCGAATCAGTATAAGATTCTTTTACCCTCAAACGGGTCCATAACGTATCCATGAGGTAGCCAGTGGCCAGCATTTGCAGGCTGTCGGTATTGGTAAGATCGTAGTTTTTTACATTGTTCAGCGTTACCGCCATCCTTGTTACCGGGATCGTACCCGGCTCATTTGTTTTTTCGTTTGTTTCTGTATATTCTACATAAGCATTATTAAACTGAACGGTTTTAATAAATAATCGCAGGGGGATCTTTTTAACGAGATCTACCGGCAACGGCTTGATGGTACCCGCTTTAAAGGGAAGCTGTTTGTCCTTGAAGTCTGTAAATAAAAATCGATCAATGGTTGCTGTTCCGATATTCAGCGTTTTGTCTTTGATATAAGCATTGATATCAAGAGGGCCAATATGAATGGCTCCTGATTGTAATTGGATATAATCAACCTGGTAGGATTGTTTTGCAAGGAATGAATCTCTTGAAAGGGCCGGTGTCATAAAAAAGGAATCTACTGAGAAAATATTACTGCCACGGTTAAAACCCGCATTGAACCAACGAAAATTAGTATTAGCATCAGAATAATGGCCGGTGAATTGTTGCAGTTTAAAAATGGAGTTTGCAGCAGCCAGCTTTTGCAGATCAGAAATAGTGGATGAACTTATATTTAAATTAGTAAGGTTTCCGGTATTCATCAGCAGGCTGCCTTTTGTTTTGCCCATGCTGTCAAGCCGGAGATCCCTTGCATCAAAATTAGAGATATTGGCAGCCCAGTTGATTGGTTGGTTCTCCTCCTGGTCAAATTTTATGTTTTTTACCCGTGCAGATATTTTCCCATCACCAGTAGTAAATGTTTTTCCTTTTGAACTGGTAAAAACAAAATCAGTAAGATAAAATTGAAGGTTCCCAAGTGATAAACTATTATTCTTTGCATGGATGTCATTTGCCTGCAGGAAATTTGAAGTATTGCTTTCGCCCTTCCAGTTCAGCATCAGCATACCGCTGTCACTTTCCTGCGTAAAGCTGACCATGGGTTGACTTAGTTTCAGTTCACTTATATCCAGTCCGGGAAAGCCCGGTTTATTTTTTTGAGTGCTGGTTTTTTTTGCAACAAGGTGAAGATCGATGACGGGCTTTATCATATTAACAGCATCCAGTGCTATATCACCATTTAGCAAGGGTTGCACATGAGGAATTACTGTCAGGGATGGAACAGAAACATTGGCGTCCATCTTCCCATTATTGACTTTGTACACTATTTGCCGGAAGGAAGAATTTTTATTGTCTCTAATAGCATAATCAGCGATGGAGAGGTCCAGCTTATCGTCTTTTACTTTCAGTTGCTGTCCGTTTATATCCAATTCGTCTAACTTTAATTTGCTACCGGGTTTAATCTCCATCCCGGTAAAAGAAATGCTGTTGATCTTTGTTGATACCGATTTATCGCCAAACATACCACTGATGGATGTATTTGAGCCCTGAACGTTTTTTAATTCAACCGAAGATCCCCCGGCATTTTTTTTCCCTTCCCCGATATTTATTTTTACGTCGCCTTTTTGCCATCTCACTCCTTCCGCATATATATTTCCCGATACTTCATTGACCAGCATTTTTTCTATGTTGGCATCCTGCAGGTCAATAGACATATTTTTTTCTTTATTATTGATATGTATACTGCCGGCGTCAAACTTTCCGCCCTGGCCGAAGTAATGGATGTTATGCAATTCCATACGGAGGTTACCGGCCTGTATGATGCCGTTATCAAAATCCAGGTTGGTCAGGGATCTTTTTATTTCCGCCAGTTTCGTGGAAGTAAACAGTGCATGACTTTGAATGGAAAAAGTTGCATTCTCCAGTTTTCCCCGCAGGTTACTTTTTATTTTCAGATCTATGGTGCCCTCCACAACATCCAGTCTTTGGAGGTCCATATATTCATTAACTGCAGCCAGCGATTGAAAGAGGTTTTGCCTTCTTTTTTTTACTTTTTGCTTTTTTGAAACCGTGTAACTGATATAGGGGTTAAGCATGATAGCATGATCCGCTTTTAATCTTTTTTCAAAAACCAGTTCATCCCATGATAAGCCCTCCAGGTAGAAATGGGGTATATTGAATGTATTAATGATCCTGTCATTGTCCAGTTTATTAAAAATAAAATTGCTAAGGCTGATGTGGTTGTCTTTAAATACGATACTGTCAAACTGCACACGGTAGATACTGTCTTTAATAAAATTTTCATAGTTGCGGATGGCCATGGCAAAACTTTTTACCGTGACAAGCTTTTCCGCATCGTGGTCAATGGAGAGTCCCTGCATTTCAAAATTGTTCCCGTGAGAAGTAAAGGAATTTGGATGACCATTTTTTATAGTGGTAATATCAAATGATGCATTATTTACGATCACATATTTCAGCAACAGGTCGCCGGTCAGTTGCTGGATAATGTCGTCCAGTTTTGGTGATTTGACCGCTATTTTCTGACTCCCTGTTCCATTCGGCCCGTCTTTTTTATTGATGATCCCTGTTTGCAGTTTAAACTGCGGATTCAGGCAAAAGACCGTATCTGCTTTTATGACTTCATTTTTATACAGGGTATCAAAATCAATATTGGATAAAAGAAGCTTATCAAAAAAAACACTGAATGATGTTTTGGTGCTGTCTGTTTTGATGGCTGATATGGTGCAACTGTCAAATTCTACTATTTTTTTACGGATGTTGATTCTGAAGCGATCAAAGCTGAGTCGGTGGCGGCCATCGGGGAAAATAATGTCCTGCTGATCGCTTTTCAGGACAACATTATCACTGAAAAATAATTTTTCTTTCCCGGTTAATTTACTGGTATCTACCTCCAGGTTATCAATATGGAAGTTTATGTTATTGACAATAAGCGGCAACTGGTCAGGCTGTATTTTATTGATCAGCGTAAATTTGCCGTCATCGATCTGGAAGCGGTTCACTTGTAATACTTTCAACGCATCCTGGATGGAATTATACACTTTTCCCATTTCTTCGGGGATCGAGATGTCCTTCTTATTTTTTTTAACTGAATCACCGGGGGGATAGCGAAGATTTGTTACCCGGATATCCGGTGACTGAAGCAGCAGCGAGTTGATCAGTAATTTCTTTTGAAAAATGAGAGGCCACAATACTTTTATTTGCAGGTCTATTTCTTTTACGCCAAACCGGTAGGATGCCGGAGCTGATACAGAATCGGTAGTAAAAAAAACAGCTTCTTTTATATTCATCCGGTTAGTGAGGTAGTCATAGCTGAGCTTTTCAATTTTAAGATTGAGTTTCCCGTTTGATTTTTTTTTCACAATGTCTTCCAGCATGTGCTTGGCATGCTGAATGAACCAGATGTGAAAGGCGATAAGCAGAATAGCAAGGCCAACGGATATATAGCCGGTAACTTTAAGTAATTTCTTGCCAGAACGTCTTGCGGTCAAGATGGAGAAAAGATTTTAAGTTCAATTTACGGGAATAGAGCTGTCTATAAAATGCAAGCAGCTGGTTTGGTGCGGGAAAGCAGGGTGCAAGTTAGCTAACATTTGAACCCGGCGCAACATTATTCTCGGGCTTCAGCAATTGTAATTTGCCATCATTGTCTTCCGCGGTTAATATCATGCCCTGGCTTTCGATACCTTTCATTTTCCTGGGGGCAAGGTTGGTAACAACGATCACTTGTTTACCTACGACCTCTTCGGGTTTGTAGTGCAAGGCAATGCCGGAAACAATTGTTCTTTTCTCGGTCCCGAGATCAACTTCCAGTTTCAAAAGCTTGTCAGCCTTTTCCACTTTCTCGCAGGCAATTACTGTTCCGGCTTTCAATTCCAGTTTGGCAAAATCATCGTACTGGATAACTGGTTTGCCCCCATCCCCTAAAGGGGTGTTATTAGTTTCTTCCATTTTTGCAATTTTATTTTTTTCTTCAGCCGATTTTATTAAACCGCTTTTTAATTTTTCAACTTGTAAACTGATCTCTTCATCTTCAATTTTCCTGAATAGCAATTGCGGTTCTCTCAAACTATAACCAACACTCAATAGATTTATCTTCCCTGCATTTTCCCAATCCAGCATTTTGTCAACCACTTTCATCATTCCCGTCATTTTCTTTGCTGTGGTTGGTAAAAATGGATTGATAAGAACAGCAAGGTTGGCGGTTAACTGCAAACAGAGATGAAGACAATTGTCGATCAACTTCTGGTTTTCGGGACTTGTAGCTTGTGCCTTGTCGCTTGAAACTTTTTTCCATGGTTCTTTTTTCTGCATGTACTGGTTGCCTTTCCGGGATAGATCGATCACCTGGAACAAGGCATCCCGGAAATGATAAAATTCTAATGCAGACTGTACTTCAGCTTTGGTGCTTTCTATATCAGCGATCAAAAGTTTATCTTCATCATCCAGCACATCCTCGTGCAACTTGGGTACTTTACCGCCGCAGAGTTTATGCATCAGCACCCAGGTCCTGTTCACAAAATTCCCAAAGATGTTCACCAGTTCACTGTTATTCCTGTCCTGGAAATCCTTCCAGGTAAAATCATTGTCCTTGGTTTCCGGCGCATTAGCACAAAGAACATAGCGCAGCACATCTTCACAACCGGGAAAATCTTCCAGGTATTCATGTACCCACACGGCCCAGTTACGGCTGGTCGATACTTTATCACCTTCAATATTTAAAAATTCATTGGCAGGAACATTATCAGGCAACACAAAACCGCCATGTGCCTTTAACATAGCCGGGAATATGATACAATGAAAAACAATATTGTCTTTACCAACAAAATGAACAAGTTTGCTGTCATCCCTGCACCAGTAATCAGCCCATTGATCCGTTAACTCTTTTGTAGCGCTGATATAACCGATCGGTGCATCAAACCATACATATAACACTTTGCCTTCTGCATTTGGCAGCGGAACTTTCACTCCCCAATTGCTGTCTCTTGTCATGGCACGGCTCTGCAAACCATTATCCAGCCAACCCTTGCACTGGCCATAAACATTATTTTTCCATTCTTTATGTCCTTCAAGGATCCATTCCTTTAACCAGGGTTCATAATTCTGTAAAGGAAAGTACCAGTGTTTGGTTTTTCTTTTTACAGGCACCGCATCACTTAAAACACTTCGTGGGTTTATCAATTGTTCAGGCGATAATGAACTGCCGCATTTTTCACATTGATCGCCATAGGCATTTGGATTGGCACAAACGGGGCAGGTGCCAATGATATACCGGTCAGCCAGGAATGTTTTTGTCTTTTCATCATAGTACTGCTCGGTTTCTTTTTCTTCAAACAGGCCATCATCATATAATTTTTTGAAAAAGGCAGATGCAGTTTCATGATGCACTTTGTTGGAAGTACGGGAATAGATGTCGAACGAGATACCAAGTTGCTGAAAACTATCTTTCATCATTACATGGTACTTGTCCACGATCTGCTGCGGGCTTACTCCTTCTCTCAACGCCCGGATCGTGATGGGTACGCCATGCTCATCGCTGGCGCAGATATATTTAATGTCTCTTTTCCGGGCTCGCTGGTACCGCACATAAATATCGGAGGGCAGGTAGCAGCCTGCTATATGGCCAATATGCAGGGGGCCGTTGGCATAAGGTAGAGCGGCAGTAACTAAATATCGTTTGGGGTCGGTCATAATTTAAATTTCTAACCGCAGAGGCGGAGAGCCGCAGAGGTGGTTTATATTTTCTCTGCGTCCCTGACTGCCGTCAGGCAGGTTAGCGTCTCTGCGGTTATGTTTGCAAAAATACCGGAATAGCTGCATTGCCCAAAATGGATGATTTCAAATAACTTTAGCACTTTAAATAATAGTATGATCAAAACTCCTCCTTACTTACAAAAAGGCGATACCATCGGGATCGTTTGTCCTGCCGGCGCTATGCCCGTTGAAAAAGTATCTGAATGTATCCGAATATTAAATGAAGACTGGGGATTTACCACCAGGGTAGGCAAAACAGTTGGTGACCAGTTCAATTATTTTTCGGGAACTGATGAAGAAAGGTTGGCTGATTTCCAGGAAATGCTGGATGATGACCAGGTGAAAGCGGTGCTTTGTGCAAGGGGAGGCTATGGTATGGGCAGGATCATTGATAAAATTGATTTCAAAAAATTTAAAAAGCAACCGAAGTGGATCATTGGCTATAGCGACATCACTGTTTTACATTCTCATCTTTATTCTAATTACTATATCTCATCTCTTCATGCCCCGATGGCAGGTGCATTTAATGATGAGGGATACAAAAATGAATATGTACTGTCTTTGAAAAATGCACTGGAAGGAAAAAAGTTGAAATATTCCTGTCCTGTTCATGAATTCAATAAAAAAGGAGAAGCGATCGGTGAATTGGTTGGTGGCAATCTTGCCTTGCTGGCTCATTTGGTGGGAACAGATTCAGATATTAAAACAAGGGGAAGGATATTATTTATCGAAGACATCGGGGAGTACTTGTATAATATTGACAGGATGATGCACCAGTTGAAACGCAGCGGCAAATTATCACGGCTTGCCGGTTTGATCGTTGGGGGATTTACAGATATCAAAGACACGGAACGGCCATTTGGGCAAACGGCTTATGAGATCATACGGGAAATAATAAAAGAATACGATTATCCTGTTTGCTTTGGTTTTCCTGTCAGTCATACAAATGAGAACTACGCATTGAAAATAGGAGTGGGTTACAAATTGAAAATAACCAAGAGCAAAGTTTCTTTGGAAGAATGATCAGTGACTTAGCAGTGAATCCAATTTATCAGTTACCTCTTTAAACTGATAAAGGTTATTATGCTTCCCGCCTTTTATGGTAATAAACTCGTCACCGGATTTTAAAAACGGCTTTAATCTTTTTGCATTGTTATAGGTTACCAACCTGTCCTTTGTGCCCTGGAAGATGGTAACAGGCGCAGCAACAGTTTTCAGGTATTCATGTGTAGGCAGATCATAATGCAGCATCCATCGTACCGGATAGACCGGCAAATAATGACTGATCATGGATGGAAGATCATAATAAGGAGTTTCCAGGATCAACCGTTTGCAATCCCGGCTGGATGCAAGTTGTGCAGCAATGCCTGTTCCCATGCTTTTGCCATAAATAATAATGCTGTCGGCTGAAAAACGTTTATGGGCTATTTTATAAACCTGCAGGGCCCAGTTATACAATTTCTCTTCCGTCAATTTGCCGGTGCTTTTTCCAAAGCCGGGATAATCTATCATCAGCACCTGGTATCCCTTGCGGGTGAAATAAGGGATGTATTTTGAATACCAGGAAATATTTCTTTTGTTACCATGAAAATAAAGAACAACGCCACGTGTCACCGAATCGGTTGCTGAAAAATCAACAAGGTTCAGCGTGTCCTTATTATTGATGGCAATGCTTATGTCTTTATGTGGTTCGGGGAAATTATAATTATGATCCCGTTTTAAGGATACAGGATGGAAAAGGATCATATCCTGCAGGAAATACAGCGCCGCCCCCACCAGCAGATAGATAATAACAACGATCTGGAGCCATTTAAAAAATTTTTTCTTCTTCATGCTGCGCAAAGATAACTTCCCTCTCCGAAAGAAGAGGGCAAGGGTGAAGCAAAAGGATGCTGTCTTGTTTGTTGAGTGTTGATATATTGAGTCTTTTTCTCCGGCTCGCACAAGAAAGACTCAATATATCAACATTCAATCCTCAATATTCAAGTTTTCGCGACTCCGAATATTTGAGTCGTGTAAATTCCGGCCTAGTACCGGCTAAAATAGTTTTTGATACGATACAATGCATTATTATTGATCTCATCCAGCAGGCATCTTATGATCTCTTCTTCATGGGGTGCCTGTTCCTGCCTGCGGTCAACAAGTTGTTTATCGCTTTCACTTAAAGCTCTTGCATCACCTGTGTACGTGGCAAATTCTGTGCTCCAGCTATAATTACTGTTGACATTATCACTCCACAACCAACCGCCATTTGCATCTCTTACATTCACCTGCAGCATAGCATCTGATTGCATGGTCCGCCTGGTAGTAGTGATGTCGGCATATACCTTTCCATATTCCTTTACGATGGAGTCAGGACGGTAAACAGTTTCTTTGATCACCACTTCTTTGGACACCTGTCTTTTACTCCTGTCATCATGATAACGGCCGATATTCAGTGTGGTCAAACGCATGTCAAGCACCAGGTCTGCTCTTATATTCCTGCTGCTTGCATCCCAGTCGGAATAGAATTTCAAGAATTCATTCCCGGAATTGAACTGGAGATTGCGCAGCAACTGGTCGTTAAAATTTGAATAACTATTTGTATAGGAACTGTACCTGAAACCATATTCCTGTTCCATGGGAAGAATGACCACATTCGTTACTGCGTATTCATAGGCTTCATTCATTTTTTGAAGAACCTCTATGTTGCCGGGCTTAAACTTTTGCGCAACCTGGAATTCACGGTAAGCATTGCGGAAACTTTGTTTGTCATAACTCTGCATGAACACAAGTCCTCTTTCATAACGAACATCACCGGCTTTTTCACCATAGTCAACAAGCTCAGAGGAATAATCAACCGGTTTTATAAGATTGAAAACCGAAGGCACCCGGTAAATAGCATCATGCATTTTTTGCAGGGAAGCATATTCATTATACATCCATTCCCATCTTAGTTCATTGCTGCTTTCTGAATTACTGCGAATGCGGTTTTCATGATCATTCACCGCATAGCTGTAAGAATTTTGAATGATGTCGAGCAACTTGGGGTCATTCGGATCTTTCTGCAGTTTTTTGGCGGCAAGCTCAACCGCTTCGTCATAATTGCCTTTTTCATAAAGCTTACTGGCTGTTTTGCAGGAAACAAACAAAATACTGACCGCAATGAAAGATAAAGTGTAAAGTTTTAGTTTCATAAACACCTCCGTTTTCATATCAGACATTCAAATAGCAGTCCATGTTAAATGGTGAGTTATCTATTAGGCAATTCTTAACAATGCAGGGCAAGTGGGGTTTGGCGAGTGGGAAGTGGGACTTCGCCGTTCAATTTCTAAAGCTATCTGTATTCATCTTATTTTTTTTTTGAAACCAATTGCTTCCTGTCAAACCCTACTAGCTACTCACCATACCCTACTAGCCACTCGCCAAACCCCACTTACCCTTTCATTCTTTCAAAATATCCCGGATAAAATTGTGGTATTCATCAAAGGAAGGAAGATTATTGTGCCTGCCACCATGTATGCGGATGAGCGTAATTTTACCCGGGTTGATCTTTTGCAGCGCTTCGCTGTGGCGGATGGGGATCAGCCTGTCTTTAGTGCCATGAAGGATATAAGTATGACATCTTACTTTTGTGATCCACTTATCCGTTCGCAATTGAAAACGCAAAACAAAACGAATAGGAAGAATAGGAAGAAACCGTTCCAGTACCCTTGCGAAATTAAAGTAAGGAGAATCGAGGATAAGATAGCGGGGGTTGTTATCGGAAGCCAGCTTAGTAGCAAATCCGCTGCCTAAGCTGCGGCCATAAACGATCAGGTAATCTTCCGAATATCTTTCCTTCAGTTTATCATAAATGAACTGCATGTCATTCAGCATGTCCTTTTCGCTGCGCTTGCCGGTGCTTTTTCCAAAGCCGCGATAATCTACAAGACCCACATCATAGTTATAACGGTAAAAATCCTTGGCATAACGGGCCCAGCCTTTGATACTTCTTGTGTTGCCATGGAAATAAAGGATCAATCCTTTTGGATTCTCCCGGTAAAAATGAAGACCATTGATACGTACACCCGGTTCGATGTCAAAAAAATATTCCTTGAACGGGACATCATATTTGAATTTGAAATCCTGTTTGAGTTTTTCAGGCTTAAAGATCAGTTTCTCCTGCAAAAAATAAACAAGAATGGAGAGGACAGCGATGCCGATGATGATATACCAGATGAAAGACAAGATAATAGATGATAGGTGATAGATGATAGTTTCCTTTTCCGGAACCTCTTCAAATATAAGAGAAGATAATAACTAAAAGATAATAGTTCATAGATAATGATTCATAGATTATAAGAAGAGGATTTTAATCAAAAAGAACTATCATCTATCAACTATCATCTGTTCTCTAATCTTCGATTCGTTTTAGCTTCAGTGCAGTAACCGGCGCTACGATCAGCGGGAATTTTTCAACGGTTACATTGGCTACGTCAAGACCAAAACCTTTTTCTTCAGAAAGACTGTGTTCTTTCAGCCAGAAATGGAATTTCATGATCACCCTTTCCAGGAATGGCAATTCATTATCCTGGCTCAGGTATTTTTCCATGACCATGAATTGAAAGTCACCGACGGTATTACTGCTGGCAAGACTTTCATAGCGACTGATGATATTTACTTCTTTATTGGCCACCAGGTCTTCCACCACTTTGCGGAACATCAGGTTGATGCGTGGTTCCATCCGGAATCCCAGGCGAAAATCCACCCGGATGATATCATTGGGAATGATATGTTCTACTTTATACTCACAGGTATACGGATCATCTACTGTATCCACATGCACGAACCAGTAAATATCTGCACGCTTTGGTTTTTTGTTCAGTATGGAATAAATGATCTTGTGCTCAATTTCTTTGGGGTTATTGGCGCTGGTCAGATAAACAAGATGCGTGGCGTATTTGGGAACTGATTTATCATTGCTCAATTCCTGGATCTTCGGAACATAGTGTTCCATCCGTACAAATTCCACATAACGGTTCTTGATCTTTCTTGCGCGGTACCAGATATACATCACCAGGAACATAAGCGTACCGATCATAAGCGTGATATAACCTCCATGAACGAATTTTTTAAGTAATGCTGTGAGGAAAGCGGCTTCAACCACAAAATATATTGACAGGAAAATATAGATCCATATCGATTTGACTCTTTGTAATACAAGATAATTAGCAAATAGAATAGTTGTCATGAACATGGTAACTATAATAGCCAGACCATAAGCAGCTTCCATGTTTGATGATTTTCTGAAATACAATACCACACCCACGCAACCTGCAAACATTAATAAACTGATAGCGGGAATGAACAACTGTCCTTTTTCTTCAGAGGGGTAGCGGATCTTGACCTTGGGCCAAAGGTTCAGCCGCATCGCTTCGCTGATCAGGGTAAAGGCCCCCGAGATCATAGCCTGGCTGGCGATGATCGCAGCTGAAGTGGCAATAGTAACACCGGCAATAATGAACCAGTGTGGCATCAGGTCGTAAAAGGCATTGATGCCAAGTGTTTTCTTTACGGTCTCGGTTATTTGAAGTCCATTATGATGTGCCAGTAAATAAGCACCCTGGCCGAAATAATTAATGAGCAAACAGATCTTGACATAGATCCATGATATGCGGATATTTCCCCGGCCGCAATGTCCCAGGTCGCTGTATAATGCTTCAGCACCCGTAGTACAAAGGAATACGGCGCCCAATAACCAAAAGCCACCGGGATAAGTTCGTAAGAACTGGATGGCATAGTGCGGACTCAATGCTTTAAATATCGAAAGATCATCCATCAGGTGTGCACCACCCAGTATGGCCAGCATGGAGAACCAGATAAACATGATCGGGCCGAACATTTTGCCTATTGAAGCAGTGCCAAACTGTTGTAAAAAGAAAAAAACAGAAAGAATAGAAAGCACTATAATAACAACCGTATCCGTGGACATTCCCCGCAAAGCCGGTAATTCTCCCAATCCTTCAATAGCTGAAGTAACAGAAATAGGAGGGGTGATGATACCATCGGCAAGCAATGCTGCCCCGCCGATCATGGCAGGTATTACCAACCATTTTTTTCTTCGTCTTACCAGGGCGTATAGTGCAAAAGTGCCGCCTTCACCCCTGTTATCTGCCCGCAGGATCAGAACAATATATTTAATGGTGGTTTGAAGTGTAAGTGTCCAGATGATACAGGATAATGCACCAATGATCAATTCCTCGCTGATAACTCTTCCCCCGATGATCGCATTAAATACATACAGGGGCGAAGTACCAATATCTCCGTAAATAATTCCTAAGGCAATGATCAATCCCGCGGCGGTGACTCTGTTGGTCGGTATTTTCACTTTTTGTGAAGTTGTGTTTTTATTTTCTGGCTGCCTTTCGCCCCTGGCGAGAAGGCGGGTACAGATCGTTTACTTCTGCAAAGGCGCCTGCAAAGGTATAGGCAAATTTCAATTACAAAGAACAAACAGCGAAATCTTTACCACTCATCCAATTTTTTATGGGGATAAGCTGTGTATGTATGCAGCATCCCGGGTTCTTTATCCGTCGTAAATGTAATGCGGTTAATTACTGCATCATCATAAAATAAAAGCCAGCTTATTGGCACGCAATTGGTAACTTTATTGAGCAAAAAAAACATCATTATGGTTGGCAGAATATGGCTGTTGGCACTCTTGATTATCGCTTCATTCCTTCCAGCCCGGGCCCAAAAAATTGTGTATTCTGAAAACGACAAAGACGATACCCGCAGCATGACCTTCGAGATCGTAGGTAAGATCAACGGGAATTTCCTTATTTATAAAAATAACCGGGCCAACAGGCATTTAATATCTGTATTGAATAATGACATGAAGGAAATAGCTGTTGCCGAGCAGGATTATGTGCCTGCCAGTGACAGGATGATCAATGTGGATTTTTTCCCCTACAATGATTTTTGTTACATGATCTATCAATACCAGAAGAAAAATGTGATCTATTGTGTGGCGGCTAAGATAGACGGGAACGGGTACAAGGTTGGCGATATTAAAGAACTGGATACAACGCATATCGGGTTTGCAGCCAATAATAAAATTTACACCGTGCTCAGCAGCGAAGACAAATCAAAGATCATTGTTTTCAAAATCAATACCCGGAATAAAAGATCATATGCGCTGACCACCTGTTTGATGAATGATAAGCTGGAACTTATTAAAAGAAGCAGCCTGCTGATATCCATGGAAGAAAGAAACGAATACCTCAGCGATTTTCAACTGGATAATGAAGGAGACCTGGTATTCTGTAAATTTTTCCGGAACAACAACGACAATATCAATAATGCCGCGATGATGATCAAGTATGCGGAGGCTGATTCGGTAATGACAAAAGACCTGCACATTGAAAAGACGCTGCTGGATGAGATACATATTAAGATAGACAATCCTAATAAAAAATACTTCCTGGTTTCTTATTATTACAAGGAAAGAAGGGGCGATATTGAGGGGTTCTATTTTTATGTATGGGACAAATCCCTGAACCGGCCTTTTATGGAAAGTTCAAGCAGTTTCACGGAGGAACTGCGCAGGGATGCAAGGGGTGATGCCAGTGTAAAAACAGCCTTTAATGATTTTTTTATACGGAACATTATAACCCGCAAAGACGGCGGCTTTATTATCGGCAGCGAATCTTATTACACCACTTCCCGGTTTAATAACTGGAACCGCTGGGATTACCTGTATGGCTCGCCTTATATGAATTCTTATAACAATTACTATTACTCTCCTTATTATAACAATTATTGGTGGGGGTCCAGGATCAACAGTAACCAGGCACTCCGCTACCATGCAGATAATATCGCTGTTCTTTCTTTTAATAATAAAGGTGAACAGGAATGGAATAATGTAATGGGCAAAAGCCAGTATGATGATGAGTCAGATGACCTGGTATCTTATCAACTGATGAATACGGGCGGGCAACTCCATTTTCTTTTTAACATGCAGGAAAGAAGGAATAACCTGCTGACAGATTTCAGTATTTCGCCTAACGGGGAGTTATCCCGTAATCCCACTTTAAAAAACCTGGATAAGGGTTATGAATTCATGCCTAAATACGGCAAGCAGGTCAGTGCCCGGCAAATGATCATTCCCTGTCAATACCGTAATTTTATATGCTTTGCCAAAATAGAGTATAATTAAAACAGTTAATAAGTCCTTTATCCGTGATCGGTATATTTAAACACAAAAACCCGGCTAATATTTTCCTGCTGCTGGTTTTCGGGGTTTTGATCAAACTTCCGTTATTCCTGCATCCAAACATCATTGAAAGCAGGAACAGTGACAGCCTGCTTTATAAGGAAATACTGGAGTTTCTCAAACCCAGCGGTAAATCATTCCCTGCTCTGTATGCCTGTCTTTCTCTCGGACTTATTTTTTTACAGGCTCTCGTGCTTACCCGTTTTATGAATGCGCAACGGATGATGAACCGGTCCACCTATTTTCCGGGTATGGCCTACATGCTTATTACTTCTTTGATCCCCGAATGGAATTATTTTTCTGCTCCGCTTATCGTCAATACTATTTTAGTATTTGTTCTTTCAGGATTATTTAAGATTTATAACCAGCAAAATGCCAAAGGAGCTATTTTCAATATCGGACTGGCGCTGGGAATTTCATCATTTATTTTTTTCCCTTCCGTTACTTTTCTTGCCTGGATATTACTGGCTTTGATGGTCATGCGTCCATTCCAGATAAATGAATGGTTGCTTTGTATTTTGGGAGCCACCACTCCTTTTTATTTTTATGCGGTTTATCTTTTTATAAGCGGACCCTGGGACTGGAACACTTTTTGGCCTTATTTTTCCATAGGTCTTCCTTCTGTCAGGCAATCGGCCTGGCTTGCCGGCAGCGCTTTTTTTCTTATTATTCCATTTCTGGCAGGTGCTTACTTTATACAAAACAGCCTGCGTCGTATGCTGATACATGTAAGAAAAGGGTGGAGTTTGTTATTATTATACATCCTCGGAGCTATTTTTATTCCTTTTGTAAACAGCACGGATACTTTTGAAAATTGGGTTATAGCTGCCATTCCTTTTGCGGCCTTTCATGCATCTGCTTACCTGTATTCCACGTTCAGGATATTTCCGCTGTTGCTTTTCTGGCTTACGGTTGCATTTGTACTGGCTTATCAGTATGCCGGGCCGGGATGGTGAGA
Source organism: Chitinophagaceae bacterium (assembly GCA_035318845.1). Taxonomy (GTDB): domain Bacteria; phylum Bacteroidota; class Bacteroidia; order Chitinophagales; family Chitinophagaceae; genus JJ008. The sequence continues at coordinate 4,645 of DATHDV010000171.1, read as the reverse complement.
GGGAGGCCATTAGCTATGAGCTGTTAGCCATTAGCTTGGACGTATCCTCAATCAAAATTGGATATATAATTTAATAGCCCTCATTAAAACTCCGACGCATAATTACATTCAATGAAGCTAACAGCTAATGGCTAAAAGCTAACGGCCAATTTCTTACCTTTACAACTTCAACCTACACAAATGAAATTCGGTATTGTTGTTTTCCCCGGTTCCAATTGCGACAGGGATATGTATGATGCGCTGAAGCATGAATTGAAGCAGGATGTTACGATGCTTTGGCACAAAGACAAAGATCTCAGCAAATTCAATACAGAAGATTGTATCATTTTACCCGGTGGATTTTCTTATGGCGATTACCTGCGTTGTGGCGCCATCGCCCGTTTCAGTCCCATGATGCAAACGGTGATCGAATTTGCGAATGCAGGTGGAAAAGTATTTGGTGTTTGCAATGGTTTCCAGATCTTATGTGAATCTCACCTGCTTCCCGGCGCCTTATTGAGAAACGGCAACCAGCAGTTTGTCTGCAAAAATGTTTTTATTACCAATGAAACAGGTAAGGTTTTCAAAATACCGGTTGCACATGGAGAAGGAAGATATTTTGCCGATGAAAAAATATTGAATGACCTTGAAGCAAACGGGCAGGTAATTTTTTATTACTGCGATGAGAACGGAACGATCACCGAGAAGGCAAATCCCAATGCTGCTACCCGGAATATTGCCGGCATTTGCAATGCTACCCGCAATGTGTTTGGCATGATGCCACATCCTGAAAGGGCCTGTTCCCCGGTTTTGGGCAATACGGATGGCCGGGAAATCCTGAAAACTCTGCTGATGGCGGAGCAACTTGTGTGCTAATGACCTCATCTTATCACTGATTTTCCCGTATTTATCATTTTCGACAGAGGAAAAGACCAGCAAGCTTTAAATTTGCATATTAAGTATTTTAACATACACAATTAAGGAAGAAGCAGGATTTTTGTACGGGTAAATAAGATATAAACATGAAGAAGCTATCTATACTGATCTTAGTTTTGTTCTCAACATTGGGAAGCCAGGCTCAACTAAGCCCGGTGACCTGGAGTTTCAGCGCCACTAAGGTTGCTGATAAAACTTACGAGATCCACATGCAGGCGACCATCCAGAATGGCTGGCATCTGTATTCACAAAAACAGCCGGATGATGCTATTGCTATTCCAACAGCTTTTACGATCAGGGCCAACCCCTTGTTTAAACCGGATGGAAAAATCAAGGAGATCGGTAAGATGGAATTAATGAAAGATGCTGAACTGGGTATATCAGCCAATCAATATTCAAATACAGTTGATTTTGTGCAGAAGATAAAACTGAAATCGAATGTGAAAACAAATTTTAACGGCAGTGTAGAATACCAGACCTGTGACGATAAAAAATGCCTGCCGGCAAAAAAGATTAACTTTAGCGTAGCTATAAAATAAATATTGAAATAATCTTTTTTACATATAGCGGGTTCTTTATAAGGGCTCGTTTTTTTATTATGACGCCACTGCTTAAAAAACTGATTGTTACTTTTTCCGTTTTATTTTTTGTTGCCTTATCAGCATTTAGCCAGGATAGTGCAGGAGCGGTACATGACTGGAAAATTGCAAGCAAAAAGATCGGGGAAAATAAATACGAACTCTCATTTAATGGTACCATCTCAGGAAACTGGCAGGTTTATGCTCCCAATCAAACGATACTGGATGTAAAAACGACAGAGCTTCAATTTCCCGATTCAAGTATTGTGCAGGAAGGTGATTTTATCCCCGAAGGCACTCCAAAAACAATCAGCAGTCTCATTTTTGAAAATACGAAAGTCAGCATTTACGAGACATCTGCAGAATGGAAAGTAATTGTCAGCATTCATGGTGCAGTTCCGGCAAAATTACAGGGCACTTTATTATATACCTATGGTAAGAATGATGAATACTATCCTTCAACCGTTTACCCTTTTGTAGTCGCCCTGCAGGGAGGGGTGGAGTCTTCAACAAAAATACTGGTTCCTTCCATCGATATCGATCACCCGGTAAATGATTGCGGCGACACGATAAATAAGAACAGCAGTTTGTTTGCAATATTCCTATTGGGCTTTTTAGGAGGACTGATCGCCCTGCTCACTCCCTGTGTATTTCCAATGATCCCGCTGACCGTTTCCTTTTTTACCAAGCAGGCTGAGGACAGGAAAAGAGGGATAGCTAATGCAGTGAAATATGGCTTTTTTATTTTTCTTATCTATGTGTTACTTACTGTGCCTTTCCATATCGCCAGAAATACCAACGGCGAAATATTCAATAATATTTCAACAGGAGCTGGTTTGAATCTTTTCTTCTTTGTAATCTTTGTACTCTTCGCTTTTTCATTCTTTGGTTATTATGAGATCGCTTTGCCGGCATCCCTGGCCAACAGAATGAATTCGAAAGCCGGAATTGGGAATACCAGCGGTATTTTTTTTATGGCACTTACACTTGCTATTGTTTCCTTTTCCTGTACAGGTGCTGTATTTGGAACTTTCCTTGTCAGTGTACTCGAACAGGGACCCTGGCCGCTTACCGCTGTAGCAGCGGGGTTTGGTTTAGCATTAGGATTGCCTTTTGCACTATTTGCGATGTTTCCCCGCTGGCTGCATGCCATCCCCAAATCAGGCGGATGGATGACGGAATTAAAAGTTGTATTAGGATTTGTGGAATTGGGCCTGGCTGTTAAATTCCTTGCAAATGCTGATAATGTAAAACAGTGGGGTGTATTAAAAAGAGAAATATTTATCGGTATCTGGGTAATATTGGGATTGTGCATCATTGTCTATCTTGCTGGTCTATTCCGAAGACACACCCGTGTAAAATTTACTTTTTGGAGGATAGCTTTTGTTTTACTCTTCGCCGGTTTTCCTGCTTATCTTGTTCCGGGACTGTTTAACACGCATGCTGCACGATTGAAACTGATCAGCGGTTTTCCTCCGCCATTCCGTTACAGCATTTATAAAAACTCCGTGAACAACGAAAAGCCATTACTGGATTATGAGGCGGCTATTCTACTTGCAAAAAAGGAGAACAAACCTGTACTGATCGATTTTACCGGATGGGCCTGCGTGAACTGCCGGCGCATGGAAGAAAAAGTGTGGACCAATTCAAAAGTAGAGAAATTAATGAAAGAGAATTTTATCCTGGTTTCATTGTATGTTGATGAAAGAACAAAACTTCCCCAGTTGGAACGGACAGTTTATACAACAAAATCCGGCAGCCAGAAATCTATCATTACAGTCGGAGATAAGTGGACCACATTCCAAATAGAAAATTTCAAGGCTACGGCCCAACCGCAATATTCGATCATCAGTCCGGATGAAAAGGCATTGGCAAAAACCAAGTTCTATACTCCCAATCCTTCGGAATTTGCCCAATGGTTGAAATGCGGTCTCGATGCATTTAAGAAAACCAAAAATTAAGACGAAGAGGGATCTTATTCAATAAAAAATCCCGCCAGGAGCGGGATCTTTCAATTAGGTGTCATTCTGTAGCAACCTTCCGATGGCAAGCAAAAGAGAGATTCCTTTTCATCAGAATTCTTTTTTCTCCGGATGGAGATACAGAATGACAAGAACGTACCACGGATTCAATCGATTTATCTGATTTCGCGGATTATGCTGTATTTAATCCGGGTAATCCATTTTAATCGGTGCAATCCGTGTTTAAAGAGCAATTTGTTTTTGAGTCATTAGCTTACGCAAATTAATCAATCCATACCGCATACGACCCAAGGCAGTGTTAATACTGCAATTGGTGGCTGCTGCAATTTCCTTGAAGCTCATATCTGCATAATGACGTAATATAATTACTTCCCGCTGATCCTCGGGCAAACTTTGTAACATGTCACGAACCCTGTCATGACTTTGCCTCCTGATCATCACCGTTTCGGCACTGTCTTCAGAAAAATTCAGCACTTCAAAAATATCTTTATCATCACCCGTCCGGATGGTGGGTGTACGTTTTACTTTACGGAAATGGTCTACGCATAAGTTATGGGCAATGCGCATGGCCCAGGGGAGAAACTTGCCTTCTTCAGTGTAGCGGCCACTGCGCATCGTATCTATGATGCGGATAAAAACATCCTGGAAAATATCTTCGGCCAGGTATTTGTCTTTTACCAGGAAAAGGATCGATGTAAAGAGTTTATCCTTGTGACGAAGGATAAGAGTTTCCAGGGCATCGAGGTTTCCATCTGTAAATAGACGGATAAGGTCGTGGTCAGTTTTTTTCACTAAAGCTTTCATAACTTCTACAGTTTAGGGTTCGTCTGTAATAGCCGGAGCTAAAGACAGGTTCAAATGGATATTGGTTGCGAAAATGTTCGGTTTAAAAAGAAGTAGAAGTTTGTGCAATAGGCGGGATGTGTTTTAGGTTTTTCATTTTTTGAATATTGGAATCTAAAAATAGGGCATTTAATGAAAATGCCAAACATTTGTGAAAGCAAATTGCCAGATTGTGTGCTAAGGAAATGTTAAGAATCCGGCCTGATAATTAAGCCCAATAAGGGTTTACATTTGCAGACAGCATAATGGAAAAGTTAATAAAAGGGAACAATCCCGCTAAATCGAAGACCGTAATTTCCGCAGAAAACATTCTTATTAAAGGCGCCC
>DATHDV010000170.1:0-21485 GCA_035318845.1 Chitinophagaceae bacterium | reverse complement strand
GATCGGATGGCAAAAAGCAAGTGCCTTGTCCATGCTGGGTGATAAAGTTCCGGCCATTGATGCCGAAAAGTTGGGAATGGTCTATAAAGTTTTCCCTGATGAAGTTTTTTTAGAAGAAAGTAAAAAAATTGCCGCCACACTGGCACAGATGCCCACAAAGGGTTTGGCATTTACCAAACATTTATTGAATTATTCTTTTACCAATTCATTCGAAGAACAATTGCTGCAGGAAGATATATTTCAGCAAAAAGCTGCTGCTACTTCTGATTACAAAGAAGGCGTGCAGGCTTTTTTGGAAAAACGACAACCAAAATTTAAAGGAGAATAAATCATGTCAAACGAAAAAGACAAGCTGGCCAATGAGGTCGTTAGCCATATGATGGATCATGATCTTTTCAGCCAGTGGTTGGGTATAGAGGTCCTGGAAATAAAAGAAGGATACAGCAGGATCAGGATGACGGTGAGGAAAGAAATGATCAATGGTTTTGCTGTAGTACATGGTGGTATTGCATTTTCTTTGGCAGACAGTGCATTTGCTTTTGCCTGTAATAACAGGAATATTTTATCGGTGGCATTGGATACATCCATCAATTTCATCAAACCTGTTCATGTAGATGATGTGCTGACAGCAGAAGCCAAAGAACTGCACAATGGAAAATCAACAGGATTATATCATATTAACATTACTAATCAGAATAAACACCTGGTTGCACAGTTTAAGGGGCTTTGCTACCGGACTGAAAAAAAACTGATCTGACCAGGCCGGTCTCAATAGAAATGCCTTTATACTCTCATTACGTAACTTTAATTCCCAAAAAATGAATTGTTATGAGTAATAAGTATTGCCTGCCTGTTCTCATTTTATCTTTTTCCTGCCTGTTGGCAGAAGCCCAGTTGACTGCCCCTGTGGCAAAAAAACAACCCAGGGTTTTTGATGAACATGGCAATAAACGTGTGGATGATTATTACTGGCTCAGTGATAAAAAGGATTCTGCTGTCATCAGCTATCTGAAAGCTGAGAATGCTTATTTTGAAGCATCACTTAAGCATACGGAAGCGTTACAACAAAAACTGTATGATGAACTGGTTTCCCGGATACCACAAAGAGATGTTTCCCTGCCTACACGTAGAAACGGCTACTGGTATTACAACCGGTTCGAAGAAGGAAAACAATATCCCTTTTACGTAAGAAAGAAAGCCACTCTCAGCGCTTCCGAACAGGTTGTTCTTGACGTACCGGAACTGGCAAAAGATCACCAGATATACCTGCTTAGAGGCACAAATGTTTCAACCAACGGCAAAATATTAGCTTATTCAGTTGACACGTTGGGAGATCGAGTATCTGCTCTTTATTTTAAAGATCTTGGCACTGATAAAATATTCCCGGAGACAATTTCTAATACCAGCGGCAGCACGGCATGGTTCAACGACAATAAAACTATTTATTATGTAGTGAATGATCATACGGTTCGGGCCTACAAAGTAATGAAACATGTTTTAGGCTCCGATCCTTCCAAAGACGTTGAAATTTATACTGAAAATGACAGTACATACAGCGTAGGTGTTTCCAAATCGAAAGACAACAAATACATTTTCATAAGCTCAGGCAGTACCAACACTACCGAATGCCGTTTTATTGATGCGAATGATCCCACATCTGCTTTGAAAGTGATACAGCCGAGGACACTCAACGTTGAGTATTATCCCAGGAGTTTTGAAGGCCAGGTTCTTCATATTCTAACCAATAAGGACGCAAAGAATTTTAAGCTGGTAACCGCCCCGGTAAGTGATCCTTCTATGAAGAACTGGAAGGATCTTGTCCCTCATGATCCATCAGCTTACCTGGAAAGATTTGAAATATTAAAAGATTTTTACCTTATACAAACAAAAGAGAACGGGTTGACCCAAATAAAATATTTTGACCGCAAAAATAAGAAATGGCAAAAAGTGAATTTTGGGCAGGATACTTATGTGGCTAATATGTCTATGCCTACTGATGATTATGCAGCAGACAGTATTCGCTATAATTTTACTTCTCTCACGACACCGTCGAGCGATTACACCTACAACCTTTCAACCAAACAAAAACAATTATTAAAACAACAAAAAGTTGGAGATGCTTTCAACCCGGACTTATATGAAACCAAAAGGATCTGGGTGACCGCCACCGACGGAACAAAGGTTCCTGTTTCTATAGTTTATAGAAAAGACAAATTCAAAAAAGACGGAACGATGCCATTGTATCTGTATTCTTACGGTTCGTACGGCGCTAATTCTGATCCCTATTTTTCTTCATCGGTGATCAGTTTACTTGATCGTGGCATTTCCTATGCTATTGCACATATCCGTGGCGGACAGGAATTGGGCCGGGACTGGTATGAACAGGGAAGGATATTGACGAAAAAAAATACATTCACCGATTTCATCAATGTTGCCGAATACCTGGTAAAGGAAAAATATACATCTGCCGACAGATTATTTGCCAATGGTGGAAGCGCCGGCGGTATGCTAATGGGTGCCATTACCAATATGCGTCCTGATCTTTTCCGCGGTATTATTGCTGAAGTGCCCTGGATGGATGTGATCACTGATATGTTCAACACCGATCTTCCATTGACCACACTGGAATATGACGAATGGGGCGATCCGAATAAGCCCGAGCATTACCGGTATATGCTGTCATGGTCACCGATGGATAATGTAAGACCGGCAAAATACCCCGCTATATTTGCTACGGGCGGGTTGAATGATACACAGGTGCCCTATTACTCTCCGGCAAAATGGGTGGCTAAGATCAGGGAGAATAATCTCGGAACGAATCCGGTTCTATTCCGCATTGAGATGGGAGCAGGTCATGGAGGCCAGTCAGGAAGATTCATACGTCAGAAACTAACAGCATTAAAATATACTTTTGTACTCGACCAGCTAAACTGGAACGAGGAGACAAAAACGTTCAAAACTATTAAAGGATTTTAGACCCCGGGTTTTATGGCCTTCTACGAATTTCGCGGATTTAAACCAGTGATTGATTCTTCCTCATTCGTTCATCCGCAAGCGGCCGTTATCGGCAACGTCATTATTGGAAAGAATTGTTATATCGGGCCTGGAGCAGCTCTTCGCGGAGATTGGGGCCAAATTATTATCGAAGACGGATGTAATGTGCAGGAAAACTGCATCATTCACATGTTTCCGGGAATAACTGTGCTATTAAAAGAGGGAGCACATATCGGCCATGGCGCCATTATTCATGGAGCAACGATCGGTAAAAATTGCTTAGTTGGCATGAATGCTGTTATCATGGACAATGTGGAACTGGGTGATGAAAGCATTGTGGGTGCATTGACATTAATAAAAGAAGAAGAAATGATCCCTGCCCGCAGTCTGGTTGTTGGAAATCCCGGAAAGATCATTAAGCAAGTAACCGATGAAATGATCGCCTGGAAAACCGAAGGCACCCGGCTTTACCAGCAATTACCAGCCGATTGCTTTAAAAATCTTGTAGAAGTTGAACCCCTGAGAACTATCCCTGAAAATTTACCGGCTCAGCCGGCAACGTATAGCTCTTTAAAAAACAAATTTTTCCGCCATTCATAAAAATTTCTTTTTCCTCACCCGGAAAAGTTGTACCTTAATTTTTGCATTTTTAAACCATTGTAAACAAAAAAATTGTGTATGAGAAAAAGCTTACCCCGCATGTCCCTTCTTTTGGGAACCATTTTGCTTACAACCCTTATTTCAGCTCAGCAGGCTGATCGTTTTGCTTATTCAATGACCGATGTGCCGCAACAAAATGGCAACTGGGTCTACCTGCGCATCCTCGACATGGAAACCGGCACCTTCAGCGGTTCGCTTCTGAATGGTACGGCAGATAAACAGGTAGTATTCGATGCCTTTACAAAAAAACAACTTACTGATCTTGGCACAAACAAAATGGGGTTTAGTGAACAACCCGCTTTCAACAGCGGCGTGGCCGCATTAGCCTATGACAGTAAACATGGCCGGATCTATTACACACCGATGTTCATTGATCAACTGAGGTATTATGACATTAAATCTCAAAATGTATATTATGTCACAGTGCCATTGACCAATAAGCCAGGCAAGTCTTCTGACCAGGGTAATATCATTACCCGCATGGTAATTGCTTCCGATGGTAATGGATATGCCATGACAAATGACGGAATGCAATTGATAAGTTTTACCACCGGTAAGAAACCCCAGGTCGTTGACCTTGGTTCACTGGTGGATGACCAGGCCAACAAGGGTGTTTCCATTCATAATTCCTGCAGCAGTTTTGGCGGAGATATGATCGCTGATGATAATGGCAATCTTTATGTTTTCTCTGCCCGTAATCATGTATTTAAAGTAAATATTGAAAGTAAAGTGGCCACACATCTGGGAGTTATTTCCGGTTTACCAAATGGGTTTACCATTAATGGTGCCGCTGTTAATGCAAATAACCAGGTAATAGTTGGCAGTGCTATGGAATCAACTTCGCTTTTTGTTGTAGATGCTAAAACATGGGCGGCTTCTCCTTTGAAAATGAGCGGAACTGTTTATCATACATCTGACCTGGCCAACAGCAACCTGCTTGCTTCCGGCGATAAACCAAAAGCAACTAATATTGATCTTATCTCCAAAAATGTTCCTGTTAATACCGGCGACAGTAAAATAAATATTTATCCCAACCCGGTTACGAACAGCCAGTTCACCATGCAGTTCAATGACCTGGCTGCCGGTAGTTATACCGTTCGGATCACTGATGTAACGGGCCGACAGGTAATACAACAAGTAGTAAATGTTGGGGGAGACAAACAATACCAGGTAATAAAACTTCCTGCTTCATCTTCAGCAGGCGTTTATTTAGTGAAAGTATCAGACCCCAACAGCAAATCAGTATTCAGTACAAAGATCGTTGTGCAATAACCAATGTTCCTGACGTAAAAAAGAGTTTCGTTTTAAACGAGACTCTTTTTTTATTTAGCGGGGGTCTTTCCAAACTATTTTTACAAATTGTGAAGCCGTGCTAAAATCTGTGCACTTCATATCTCCTTTGCCGGTGATCCCGCCCGATGGGGCGCAGATATAATTGCAGTTGCTGTCATAAAGTTCATTAAACTGGTCACAGCAATCAGCGCTAAACAGATAAACGTGTTTACCCTGGTAGATATATTCATTGACCTCCGCAGGAGGATTCCATTTGGGAACCGTTTTTATCTGGTCGATCTTCTTCTGAATACAGGAAGGAATGCCATTTTCCTGTTTATTACATTGCATGGCAAGTAATAAAGGGAAAGCCAGGAATAGTGTCGTGTATTTCATTTAATGACGGGTTGCAAATGGTTAAGGTATATTTGCAACTCATTATAAAGATAAGAAATTGGAGAAGAGCAATTTTGTTGACCAGATACGCATTTTTTGTCGCAGTGGTCATGGTGGTGCCGGGTGCAAACATTTTATGCGTAATAAATTCACAGCAATGGGCGGCCCCGACGGCGGTGATGGTGGCCGCGGCGCCCATATTATTCTAAAAGGCAATAGTAACCTCTGGACACTTTTACACTTGCGTTATTTTAAGAATGTGTTGGCAGAAAATGGTGAAGCCGGCAGCGGGAATAACAGCAGTGGCCGTGCAGGCAAAGACATCATCATCGAGGTTCCGCTGGGAACGATCGCAAGAGATGAAGAAACCGGTAAGCAGGAAGTGGAAATACTGGAGGATGGACAGGAAGTTATCTGGATACCCGGAGGCAGGGGCGGTTTGGGCAATGCCCAGTTTGCAACCCCCACCAACCAGGCACCGGAACATGCTCAACCCGGTGAAGAGGGAGTGGAAGGCTGGAAAGTTTTGGAATTAAAAGTACTGGCCGATGTAGGACTGGTTGGTTTTCCCAATGCCGGTAAATCAACATTGCTCTCTGTTATCACGGCTGCAAAACCAAAAATTGCCGACTATGCTTTTACCACCATTGTTCCCAACCTGGGCATGGTAGAATATCGTGATGGAAAAAGTTTTTGCATAGCTGATCTTCCCGGCATCATTGAAGGAGCTTCAGAAGGCAAAGGATTAGGGCACCGGTTTCTCCGGCATATTGAACGCAACTCCATCTTGCTTTTTTTAATTCCGGCCGACAGCACTGATCATAAAAAAGAATTTGATATCCTGGTGAATGAACTGGAGCAGTATAATCCTGAATTATTGCACAAGCAGTTTGTAATTGCCATCAGCAAAAGTGATATGCTGGATGATGAATTGAAAGCAGCGATCGAAAAAGAACTGCCGGCTGCAACCCCTCACTTGTTTATTTCATCTCTCACCAATAAAGGTTTAATAGAATTAAAAGACTTGCTTTGGAAAGTATTGAATGAGGAATCCCGGCCTTTATAATAATAATGATCAATACCCGTTAATAGTCATGCCGGTTGAAAATAATTATCGATCCTGTTTATATTTGTTGTTGTTTGTTTTTTTACCTAAAATTTTTTATTATGAGAAAAATGATCTTTGCCCTGTTTTTGTTTTTGCCCTTTTTAATGAATGCACAGGTTGTAAAACCACTTAAAAAAACCATTGAACTTCAAATGCCAAAGACCGCGGATGACAGCATGCCCGGAACAAGGGGAGCTGCCGTGGTATGGCACCCTGTACAAAAAAAATACTATGCTGCTTTTGCCGGAAATGAAGGTTACCCATTGGCTGTTTTTGATGTTAATGGGAAGCGTCTTTCGGATGATGACCTAACCTGTATGAACGACACCAGGGGATTGTGGTATAACCCCACATTAAAAAAGATCTGCGGTAATGGATATTCTGACATCGGCTGGTTTAATTATACTCTTGACACAAAAGGTATTCCTGCAGAAAGTGAAGTTTATGCTGCGGGAATGAATCAACCCGGTGAACAAAGCATCGGTGCTTATAATGCAAAAACAAATATGGTCTATTTTGTCCATGGTCAGAATATTCATATGTACAATTCTGAAGTCATGGAGGAAGAAGATAGTATCATACGGCTTTATCCCGGTGTCAGTAAAAAGGAAGATATGGGTCTGATTGATGATGGAGAAACCCTGGGTGAAGATTACAGCTACAATGTTTTGATCTATACAGGTATTCCCAAAGCAGAGTTTGGTTTACTGAATGTAGTAGAAAGACAAGTGGAGTTGTATAACATGAAAACGGGTTTGATGACACAGAAACTGAAACTTCCTGCTGACCTTCCAACCTGGCCTGCATTTAATTTCAGTTATACAAACGGGATCTATTGGGCCTTTGACCAGGAAACAAGGATATGGACGGGTTATAAATAAATTGTTGAACCCTTAATAAGGCCTTCCCACGGTATCACAAGCTGCTTTCAGTAATGATGTGGCATCTATGGCATCCTGCCATTTTTCCCACATCATTACGCCGTTGGCAATTTGCTTGGCAAGGATCGCTTTTCTTTTTACCGTGTACTGGCCATTATAATAAATAGTGTAGTTGGTAAAACCGCCGGCAGTAACTACTGCTGAATCATACTGCGGGTTTCCTCCCTGGGATAAAATGGTTTTATAGGTCAGCACCGTATTGGTTTGTGTAATGCCTGATGGCCTGCCATAAGCCGGCAAGCCTAAAACACATTTGGAAGCCGGCATGCCCCGGGTGGTAAGCCAGTAATTCAGGCAAACCGTAGCCAGCGTATAATCGCTGTGGTGTTTATAGGGAACAGTGGTGTTGAAATCATCATAGGCCATTATATTAAAAAAATCAACGTAAGGAAAGATCTCATTTCTTATTGCATCCCTTATCCCGCCTGCATATTTTCCTGCGGTGATAGCAGCGCTGAGATAATATCTTGCATCCCGGTGCAGTGAATCGGATAACTCTTTTATCAACAATGTAAATGTTGCGTCGGTCCCATCAGTAGTTGTGGGAAATTCCCAATCCATATCCACTCCGTCTAAATTATTTTGGCGCACCGTGTTCATTACATCTTTAATAAAATTATTTCGTCCTGCAGCAGTAGCGGCCATGTTTTTAAAATTACCGGCAGCAGCATCATTTATTCCTAAAAATATTTTTGCATTGTTTATTCTTGCTTTGTCCCGTACGGCTGTCAAAGAAGCAGTTGGCGAAGCCGGTGCCGATAAAGTACCGGAAGTATTTACACTATAAAAAGCATACACCACTACATTTGTCATCCGGAATTTTACATCCGGCACTTCTGCCAGGCTCCTGTAAGATGGGAAATAACCAACTACATAATATCCAAATCCCGGCGGGTCCTGGATAACAGTGTACATAAATGAAGTGACAGTGGAAATGCAGCCGGTTCCTCCCCCGCTGGCATTTTTTGGCTGAACATACCAGTATAAGGTTTGGCTTGAAGCAAAAACAGGCACGGTATAACTATAAGATGTGCCGGAAACATTACTTGCTATTACTGTTGCAGTAGCAGGTGAAGCACCCAGGTAAACATCATAACCCGTGGCTCCATTTACCGCCGACCAACTAAGCGTAAGAGGTCCTGCTGATACAAAAGCCCCATTCGCCGGCGCGGTATTACTAGCACAACCGGGAACAGAAGTTGGCGGTGGCGGGTTCGTCCCACCTTTTTTACTACAGGAATGGAAAATGATAGCTGTAACAAGAAGCAATACCGGTAAAATAGTCCTGAATTTCATAAGCGAGTCATATAAAATTGAAATTAGCGATTTTATACAAATCTCAGCAAATGGCAAACCCTTTTTACGTAGGTTTGCCCCCTAAATTTTCATATATGAAGAAGTTTTTGATAACAATCGTATTATTCGTCAGCCTGGCTTTCAAATCCTTTGCCGATGAAGGAATGTGGCTGCCACTCCTGCTGGGTCAGCAGGTTTATAATGATATGGTGAAAAAGGGATTGAAACTCACCAAGGACCAGTTGTACAATATCAACAAAGCATCGCTGAAAGATGCCATTATTATTTTTGGAAGTGGTTGCACCGGCGAGATCGTGAGCGCCGAAGGATTGATCTTTACCAATCACCACTGCGGTTATGATGCCATTGCCAATGCGAGCAATATGGATCATAATTATTTAAGAGACGGGTTTTATGCCCGGAATAAAAATGAAGAAATCAGATCAACCATCTCTGTTCAATTCTTACTGCGCATTGAAGATATTACCAAAGAAGTGATGGATTCGCTGAAAGGGCTCAGCGGAGCAGAAAGAGTACAAAAACAAAATGCGGTATTGGCAGCGATCAACAAAAGAATGAGTGATGAAAGTAAGAATATCGAAACAAGAGTAAGCTCTTTATTCAAAGGCAACCAGTTCATGGCTTTTGTTTATCAACGCTACTATGATGTCCGGCTTGTGGGCGCCCCCCCTGAAAGTGTAGGTAAGTTTGGCGGCGACACGGACAACTGGGAATGGCCCCGTCACACCGGCGACTTTTCCATTTTCAGGGTTTATACAAAACCTGACGGAAGCCCGGCCAAAAGAGGTGAATCTACTGATGGCAATATCCCGATGAAACCAAAATGGTTCCTGCCTGTTTCATTAAAACCTTTGAAAGATGGCGACTTCTCCATGGTCTGGGGTTATCCCGGCGGCACCAACCGTTATGAAAGTTCTTATGGTATCAAACTCTCGGTCGATATTAATAATCCAACATTGGTGAAACTGCGGGATGTAAGGTTGAAATTCATGTTTGAAGAAATGAAAAAAGATCCTGCTATCAAACTGCAGTTAGCTTCATCTTATGCCGGTATAGCTAACTACTGGAAATTCTATGATGGCGAAACAAAGCAATTGCTGAAATATGATGTATATGGCCAGAAAATAAAAGCCGAAGACAAATTCAATGCCTGGTCAAAAGGAAAACCCGAATATGAGAACATTTTTAAAGACTGGGGCAAGGCATACGATGCATGGCTTCCTTATGCAAAACTCAGGATGTATATGAATGAAGGTATTTATGGTTCGCCGTTGATCAGTTTTGCTGCATCCCTTTCGCAATTAGAAACAGCATTGGTAAAAACGGGTATGACACAAGCCGATGTAAAAAAAGCAGTTGACGCCGCCAACCAGCAGCGCCAGGCTTTCCTGGAAGGAGAGAATAAGGTTTCTGACCAGAATATCGTGGCAGCAGTTACAAGAATGTTTTATGAAGATATTCCCAAAGACCAGCAGCCCGTTGGATTTTATGGGACATTAAAAAATACATACGGCCCGCTGGATGATGATGCCACTTATAAGAAATATGCAGCTGATATTTTCAGCAAGACGATGATATTCGATGATGCGAAATGGAATGATTTCATTGCTCATCCCGATGCAGTAAAGCTACAGGATGATCCTGCCTTCAATCATGCCGCAACATTTGCCAAAAGTTATAATACCAAGTACCTGCCCCTGTACCAGCAGTTCACTGCAAAGAATGGCGAGTTCGGAAGATTATACCTCAAGGGTATTATGGAAATGGATCCTGTAAAGGCGAAGATGATGTACCCGGACGCCACGTTTACCATGAGGGTCAGTTATGGTAATGTAAAATCATATCATCCGAGAGATGCTGTTTTCTATGATTATGTCACAACTTCAAGAGGCTTGCTGGAAAAATATAAAGCAGGCGATTATGAATTTGATCTGCCTGCCAACCAGATAGAATTGCTGAAGAAAAAAGATTTCGGGCAGTATATGGATCCTACCCGGAAAGAACTGGTCATTGGTTTTATTACCACCAATGATATTACAGGCGGCAGCTCCGGTTCTCCTGTGATCAATAATAAAGGAGAGCTTATTGGTTTGGCTTTTGATGGAAACTACGAAGCGTTGAGCCACAAACTGGCTTTTGATAAAGACCTGAATCGCTGTATTTGTGTTGACATCCGCTATGTGCTTTGGTGTATTGATAAACTCGGTGGAGGAACTAATATTATCAAGGAACTGAAGCTGATGAAATAGACCATTGATCACACTGATAGAAATGATTTTAACAAGAGCAGCCTTTACGACTGCTTTTGTTATTTTAAAGCAGCAATTAATTCTGTAACATTGCAAAGCAATTTTTCTTTTGAAAAAACAGATCCCCATATTTTTTTTCCTTTCGTTCTTTGCTACTGTAGTCTTTTCCCAGTCGACAAGGTTCAGCATCGCCACCGACCTGGGTCTGCAGCGCTGTTTTAAGAAAGAGCAGCAATACTGGGCAGGAGGACATACGATCCAGGCGCAATTTCATTTTACCCCAAAAGACGGAGCTTATGCCTGGATCTCTTATTATACCAATGGTAAATTCAGTAACAATATAACCGCCACAGCGAAATCGGCAGCAACATTCCCGCAGCAGATCAATTATGTAAATAAGGCGGTGATGCGGTTCAAACAAATTTCCATCGGCTGGAGAAAATACCTGAAAGGAACTTTCAATATAGAAAAAGGCTGGAATATTTATGGCTATGCAGGATTTGGTTTATTGCTGGGCCGGATCGAGAACACACATTCCGTTCCTATAGACACAACAGTTTATATAGTACCGGTCCGGGTTGGCAAAGCAAATTTTAAACGACTGACATTGGACCTGGGCCTGGGCTCGGAGGCGCCGCTTGGCGCTGATATATTTATTTATGCGGAAGGAAGAGCATGGATACCCACGACGGATTATCCCAGCAAATATATTTTTGTAAATGACAATGCCCCGTTGGTGGGCATGTTCAACGTTGGCATCAGGGTCCTTTTCTGAATAGAAGTTTAAAGAGTTTAATAAGTTTAAAAGGTTTAAAAGGTTTAAAAAGTTGTCTAAACATCTTAAACTTTTTAAACCTCTTGAACCTCTTAAACTTCGTTTATTGTATTTTAACA
The DNA here is from genome assembly GCA_035318845.1 of Chitinophagaceae bacterium. Classification (GTDB taxonomy): domain Bacteria; phylum Bacteroidota; class Bacteroidia; order Chitinophagales; family Chitinophagaceae; genus JJ008. The sequence continues at coordinate 9,654 of DATHDV010000170.1, read as the reverse complement.
TCAAACCTGCCTTCCGTGACATGAAGGACATCTGAGTTATAGATACTGCCTGCATCGAACTGAAAGGTTCCTGACACGATCATGTTCACATCGTCAATTCTTGTTATGTTCACGGATCCTGTATAAGTGGATGAGGTTAGCCACTCATTTTGCGGTGTGATATTTCTTTTTACATAATATCCGTAACTGGCTGTTCCGTTGGGATGTGTTACATCTGTATTGAAAAGATAAGTGCCGGGAGCTGTTACATTGAATATGGTCAGCTGGAACTCTGTTTCATTGGGCGATGAAGAAAAATTCCTGGCATTAATGGTAATATCATGTCCCGACATTCTTGCTTCCAGGATATCATTGGCCGGAAAAGACCCAAAACCCTGCGGTGCCCAAAACACTCCATTCACTTTTGCACCAAAGGTATTGGCCCCGGTTTGCGTGGGCGGCGGCAATTCTGTTACTTCTTTTTTGCAGGATGCCAGAATAGCAATTGAAAAACAACCGATAAGAATCTTTTTCATAGATATAGATATTATTAAACGTTTTTTTTACGCTTTTGGTATCCTGATGCATAAATCATGCTAAAAAGGGTTTCAATTTGTAAAGGTTGCAGGTCAGGTTCACGCTGAGGCCGCAGAGTTCGCTGGGTTTTTAACAAATTTTCTCTGTGTCCCCTGTGCTCTCTGCGTGATTTTTTTCAAATTGACCCGTTCCGGGACAGAAGGAAGCTTTTATCTTTATAAAACTTATGAGCAATAAATTGATCATTCAAAGAGTGGAGTTATACAAGCTGTCGATCCCTCTGAAAGAGCCCTTTATCACTTCGCTGGGAACAGAAACCAGGGCTGATAATGTTCTTGTTAAAATTATTACGGACCAGGGTATTATTGGTTTTGGTGAATGCAGTCCTTTTATGCCCATCAACGGGGAAAGCACGGATACCTGCATGATCGTGGGACAATATTTTGCCCAAGCATTAAAGGGAAAGGATGCATTGCAGATCGAAGATTGCATTGACCTGATGGATAAAGTGATCTATGGCAATAGCAGCATCAAAAGCGCTTTTGATATGGCGATCTATGATATTGCTTCGCAACATGCCGGAGTTCCTTTGTATAAATTTATTGGCGGAGAAAACAATAAAGTGATCGTTACCGATTACACCGTAAGCATTGGCGATCCGGAAAAGATGGCGGCTGATGCATTGAAAATAAAAAATGAAGGTTATCCTGCTATTAAAATAAAGCTGGGTAAAAATGGAAAGACGGATGTGGAAAGAATAAGAGCGATCCGTGCTGCTGTAGGCAATGAGATCCCTTTGCGTATTGATGCCAACCAGGGCTGGAAAGTGAATGAAGCCATTGAAACATTGAATGCATTAAAGGAGTTTGATATCCAGCATTGCGAAGAACCGATCGCCCGCTGGAAATTCATGAAGTTGAAAAAAGTCAGGAAGAACAGTCCCATTCCAATTATGGCAGATGAATGCTGCGGCGATGAACATGATGCAGAAAGACTGATCGAACTGGAGGCCTGTGATTATATGAATATCAAACTTGGAAAATCCGGCGGCATCTTTAAAGCGCTTAAAATGGTAAGACTGGCCGAAGCCGCCAATATTCATTTACAGGTTGGTGCGTTTTTAGAATCAAGATTAGCGATGACAGCTTTTGCTCATTTTGCATTGTGCAGTAAGACGATCGAACATTATGATTTTGATACAGCACTGATGTTTAGTGAAGACCCGGTAACTGCTGGCATCATCTATGAAAAAAATGGCGTAGTGAAAGTACCGGAGACGGTTGGGCTGGGGGCAACGATTGATGAAAGTTGGTTGGGGAGGATGGAGAAAGTGATAATATAATATCCATGTATCAGGAATGATATTTTTTTGAGATGCGTAAAGCACTTTTTGCACTATTGCTCATGGGCAGACGGAATAAAAATTCTCCACCTGCATAAAGCCCTGTTTGTTAGCGGTATTGTACAACGACACCCTGCGATCCGATAGCTATCGGATTCAAACTTCCCCAAATTTTTTTAAAAAAATATTTGTAAAATATTTTGCGAAACCGAATAGTTGCACATATATTTGCAACCGATTGGCTGCGCAAGTAAAAATTTAAACAAAATGAGACGAGACATTTTCCAGGCAATAGCCGACCCGACAAGACGGGCAATTATTACCTTAATTGCATTGCAGGCAATGACACCGAACGCCATTGCCGACAACTTCCACACTACCCGCCAATCTGTTTCCAAACACCTCCGCATACTTACCGAATGCGAACTGGTGAAACAGGAACAACAAGGCAGGGAAATTTACTACTCACTTGAAATTGAAAAAATGAAGGAGATCGATAAATGGATTGACCAATTCAGAAAAATTTGGGAAACCCGCTTCAATCAATTGGACAAAGTATTATCAACCATTAAAAAACAAAAAAAATGAACGACTTATTATTTGATTTTACCCTGGACAAATCAAAAAAAACGGCATTTATAAACAGGGAATTTGACGCCGACCTTTCGCTGGTATGGGATGCTTTTACCAAACAGGAAATTCTTGATCAATGGTGGGCACCTAAACCCTGGGTCTCAAAAACAAAGTTTATGAACTTTGAAGTTGGTGGACGAAGATTTTATGCTATGGTAAGCCCAGAAGGGCAAGAACATTGGTCACTTCAGAAATATACTTCCATTAGCCCAAAAACTAATTTCAAATATTTGAATGCCTTTGCAGACAAAGATGAAAACCCTGAATTGCCGGCTTCTGATTGGGATCTGAGTTTCAGCGAGCAAAACGGAATTACAAAAGTGAGTATCACTATTTATAATGAATCCCTTGAACGCATGGAGAAGATGATTGAAATGGGCTTCCAGGGAGGATTTACTATGACATTGAATTACCTTGAAGAATTACTGGCAACTCTATCGAAAAAATAATCCCGATAGCTATCGGGATCGTTTTCAGAACTTCTTTCAAAACAAATAAGAAAGTAAACAATTTAACAGCTAAAAAATAAAAATTATGGCACTCATTAATCCTCATATTAACTTCAACGGGAATGCCGAAGAGGCATTTACTTTTTACAAATCAGTATTTGGCGGAGAGTTTGCAAAGATTATTCGTTTCAAAGACCTTGCAAACCCTGAATTCCCGGTAGCGGAAAAAGAAGAAAATAAAATTATGCATATTGCTTTGCCTATCGGTAAATGTAATATGTTGATGGCAAATGATGTTCCGGAAATTATGGGAAAAACAAACGAAAATGAGAACAGAAGTAAAATTGTAATAAGTGCAGAAAGTAAAGAAGAAGCAGACAAATTATTTAATGGGCTTTCAGCAGGTGGACAAATAGAAGGACCTATTGGTGATAGTAGTTGGGGTTCATATTTTGGTTGTTTTAGAGACAAATATGGCATTGAATGGATTGTGGACTTTACTTCAAAACTCAATGGGCAAAACTAATCAAAGAAGAAAACGACAAAATAAGCAACCCGTAAATTTATATTCCATATGAACGTAAAAGAACAGATCAAAGAATATATCGGTAGCCAACCTGAACCAAAACGCAGCGACATGCAGGAGTTGCACCAACACATACTTCAGGTGTTGCCAAAATGTAAATTATGGTTCTTAGATGGCAAAGACGATAAAGGTAAAATTGTTTCTAATCCTAATATAGGATATGGATCTTACAGCATAAAATATGCTGATGGAAAAACCAGGGAATTTTATCAAATTGGTATGAGCGCAAACACAACGGGGATCTCTGTCTATATCCTTGGTATCGAGGATAAGAAATACTTAGCCAACACATATGGAAAAAAACTCGGCAAGGCGAGTGTGAGCGGATATTGCATTAAGTTCAAAACCCTGAAAGATATAAACATTGATATACTTGAAGCGGCAATACGAGATAGGGTTGAGGCTCAGCATGAAAAAAAATAAGTTGGAAAGAAGATTTTAATAAAAAGGAAACATACTTTTATATTCACCACCATAAAATTTATTTCTAATTTAAATTACGAAGTGGCGACGCCTGTATGAAAATTTCTCCCGCTTTTATCCCGCACGAACAATTTCACGAAGGGATCTGGCTGCAATCAGTGATGAGGCCGCATTGGTATTATTTCATGAAAATGAAAAATACGAATGATATTACAAACAACCATTTCCCGGAAAGTGTAGATGCTCCCCTGAAAGAATTGGTCAGCTTTCTTCACCAGCTGGGTATTAAAACAACTCCTTCCTGTTCAGGCCATCACAGGAGCGAAAAGAATTTTGAAAAGGTATATGATGACCTGGAAAAAGACAAAGAAGATATAAGGAATAAGGGTTTGGAATTAAAAGACATTGAGACGGGAAAAATTTATTCATACAGGAACAGGCGGTATATACTTCCCTGGACGAGAGAACATTTTTTAGAAGTAGTTGTAAAATACCAGGAAAAGGGAGTGCTCGGCATCCGGTATAACGGTGCTCAGAAAGAAAGGATCCTGCAATTGCATATCCCGCAGGTGAAAATAGTTGAAAAGGATTCCATTATTTTTATCCATACCCATGAAAATACGACTGAGGATATAGCAGCCAGGTGGAAACTGATCACTGAAGAGATAAAAAGCATTTTAAAATAGTAAAGGGGTAATTCGGAGAATAACGATTCTTCCCGGACTAAGCCTGTACCCTACTGGCCGCGGCGCATAAATAAAATTATATTTGTTGTAGCGCCACGGCCGGAAAAATCCATAATATCGCCGCCTTCGGCAAGCCTTGATCGTTGATAGCAATGTCGCAAACAAACCTTTGATATGAACAATAGAAAAGAGCCAGTTGAAAACGGACCGAAAGAAACATACCGGCTAGAGGCATTTAGCGACGGGGTTTTCTCCATTGCTATAACGCTTTTAGTTTTGGAGCTGATCCAATTCCTGCATCCTCAAAATGGTGAGAGTCTGCTTAAATCCTATCTCCATCATTGGGAACCATTCCTTGCCTTTTTAATTGGTTTTCTGACCATCCTGGTCTGCTGGATAAACCATCATCATGTATTTGACTATATAAAAAGAACGGACAGCAAACTGCCCTGGGTGAATGGTTTCATATTATTAATGATAACAATTACCCCATTCCCGACAGCCATTCTTGCCGAATACCTGTCAACGGAAGGCAAATTGGCAATAGCCATCTTTGGTTTTAATTATTTTCTGATAGCCATTGGCTCATATTGGATCTGTGCGTATCCCTACAACCGATCTCTTATAGATGAGGAAGACAGGGAGTTTTTTAATTGCATCAAACTTACTTATGGCTATAGTATCGTTTATACTCTTGTCGCATTCATAGTTTGTTTCATTTCTATACCCGCGGCCATCATTCTTTATTTGATATTGTTCTATGTTTTTGCATTCCCAAAAGATTTTGCCATGAAACTTTTAAAAAGAAAACACAAAAGTACCAGGAGATCCGGGTTGCATAAAAAAGCCTGAATGTGCTGGTACGATGACGATACCTGGATGGAAAATGATCGTTGCAAAAAACTAAAATTTCATTTATGAAACGTTTATTGGTCATTGTTTGCGTATCCATCATAAGTTTTTATGCAGAGGCGCAACTTCGCGGACCGTCTCCTGGTAAGGCGGTTGTATATTTGGTAAGGGCATCCGATTTAGGATTTGCCATTAACTTCAGTTATTTCGATAGCGCTACGTTTATCGGGATAGCGAGCGGAAGAAATTATTTCAGGTATGAATGCGACCCGGGCTGGCATTTGTTCTGGGCACGCTCAGAAAATAGAGCGTATGTGGAAGCAGACCTGGAAGAAGGAAAGATCTATTTCATTGAAGTAGTCCCACAAATGGGAGCGCTGAAGGCTTCAGTCGATCTTTACCCCGTTCATCCCGTAAGAGATGAAAAATATTTGAAAAGGATCCTGAAATTGATCGATAAACAAAATTCAGAAACAATGACGGAAGAAAAAATGGCAAAGAACCGGGAACGGTTAAAGGAAACAATTGACTGGGGGTTGGATAAATATTGGGAGGATAAAAAGAAAGGAAAGAAAATAACACAACTGACAAAGGAATATGCTTATGAAAGATAATGATAGAGTATTTAAGCAATCGTAAAATAAAGGACTAAACTGCGACAATTTTTAAAGTCGGTTGATCAATCCACCTTCACCCAAATATTCTTATAATACACTTTACTCTTCGGGTCGTGGCCCTGCAATGCAAAAGTGCCGGAAGATAAAACCCGGCCTTTCATACCTTCTTCCCGCTGCACATTTTCTGGTTCTGTATAATCAACCACCTGTTTATCATTGATCGATACGATAACCTTTTTGTCTTTTACTTTTATATGCATAGTGAACCATTCATTGTCTTTCACATAAGTTTCCTTTATATCCTGTATGGCCCAGAGACTGCCGGTGCGCCGCCAGTCGGTATGTGAATTATTCACCTGCACTTCGTATCCTTTTTGAGGCCAGCCGCTTTCCTGGTATTGCGTATGAAAATAAATGCCGGAGTTGGAACCCGGGGTGGTCATCACATCGATCTTTAATTCAAAGTTTTTAAAATTATGTTGTTGCACTTCGCCATCATAATACAAGTGAGCGACGTCACCATTTACCCTGATCGTTCCGTCCTCCATGGAAAAACTGGAAGCATTGTTTCCCACTTTCCATCCATCCAGTGTTTTTCCGTCGAATAAAGAAATCCATTTATTTTTTTGTTCTTGTTTGCCGGAACTAAAAGATAAAAGAACAGCAGCAATAACAAACAGCTTCAATTTATGCATATAAAAAATTTGAGAGGGAAGCTACATTATTTTTTTGGTTTTGCCAGAACCGGCAGCTACAGGTCTTCGATAAACCTTGTTTAAAATATATTTTGTAACTTTCTCTGTGCATTCCGGTTATTTCAAATTAAATGTTACAAAACCCTGTACGGAAGACTGGGCCACCATGGTGCCAACCGGCGCCGGAAGGCATTGTCTTTTGTGCAATAAAGATGTTATTGATTTCTCTGTGTTGAACGATGAGCAGGTAAAAACATTTTTTATTAATAATGGAGATAAGCCGGTTTGCGGTCGTTTCAGAAAAACACAGCTTGAACGCATACGCATCAACCTGCCGGGATATTTTTTCCGGAAGAAGATACCCGCCTGGCAAAAATACCTGGTGATGTTCCTTATCTGTTTTGGCAATAGCTTATTCTCCATAGATATCAGTTTTGGGAACCAGCAAGGATTATATGGGCAAACACCTGCCGCTATCATGACAACTTATACCAAAATCACTCCCCAGAAGAAACATAAAAAGAAAAAGAAACCTAAGTGTATCGTGTCGGAAGAATTAATGATCAATGGCGAGCAAATAGTTATGGGTGGATTAGGACTCGACCCTCGTCAGCCAATGGAAGAACCTGTACCGGTTGTCATTATAAAAGAAAAGGAAAATAAAACAGATAATGACAGTGCGGCGAAGGAAAGCATTGCTTTTACCAACGAGCCGGTTAAAGGAGACAGGAAGCCGCACAATAAAACCCCTTTCCCTAAAATAGAATTTATTCTTCCTGCAGCATTAAACTTCCGTACAAGAAGAAGAGGTGGCAGAAAATAATCATTGCTCTTTTTTTATTTTTCCTTTTTTTTCAGCGGCAGATTATCTTTCCATCTCCAAAGATACATGCAGGCATAAGTGCGGTAAGGCGCCCATTGTTCGGATATTTTTAAAAGAGATGCCTGCAAGGTTTTTTTCTTCCGGTGTTTCAGATCATACAGGCCAATAATGGCATTCTGCAATCCAAGATCATCGATTGCAAATATATCTTCGCGGCAAAGAGCAAACATCAGCAGCATCTCCGTGGTCCAGCGGCCCACGCCTTTTATTTGGGTAAGATATTCTATTACTTCTTCGTTATTCAGCTTTGCCAGTTTTTTATGATCCATGCCTTTCTCTATTTCAAACCTCGCCACATTCTGCACATAACTTACTTTGGCATTACTCATGCCGATGCCTCGCAGTTTTTCAAAAGGAGTATCCACTATCTGCTGCGGGCTGGGTTCATTGCCGCCATAGAGATCAAGGAACCGTTGCCGGATGACCTTCGCCACTTTGGTGCTCAGCTGCTGGCTCATGATGGAGTAACAGAGATAGAGACAAAGGTTTTTTTTCTTCTCCAGTTTGAATACACCATGCTCTTCGATCAGCTTCTTTAGCTTTTTATCTTTGCTGAGATGTGGTATGTATTTCATGACTGCTGATTATTAAATTCACAGGTCAAATAGTTTTCTCCGGATGTGACCGATATGACCTATATGACCCATTTGACTTATATGACTTTATTTCATCCCCGGCTGCATGATCTTAAAACCTGTTTTCCTTTTTTCCTCATCCACCATTTTCTTTACATCCGCCAATAATTTTTTTGCATCGTAGATGATCCCGTCTTTGATCGTATATTTCACCCCGCCCCTTCTTACCACTTCATTTTTTTCATTCAGTGTAATAGCGCCGGTACCGTATAACAATTGAAGATTCTCAAGCGGGTTGGCATCAACGATCACAAAATCGGCCAGCTTACCCACTTCTACACTGCCGATCTCTTTTTCCATGCCCAATGCCTGTGCTCCATACAAAGTTGCAGAACGAATTACTTCTAATGGATGAAAACCTGCTTCCCGCAGCAACTCCAGTTCTCTTATATAAGAAAAACCATACAACTCATAAATATATCCTGCATCCGTTCCCACGGTAACCCGGCCACCGCGATTTTTGTATTCATTGATAAAGGTCATCCAGAGCCTGTAATTTTCTTTCCAGTTTATTTCCTGTTCTGTTCCCCAGCTATGCCAATACGAACCATGTGATACACGGCTGGGTTCATAAAATTTCCACAACGATGGTAAGGTATAATCTTCATGCCATTCGGCCCTTCTTGCCCGCATGAGGTCACGGTTGGCTTCATAAATATTGAATGTAGGATCAATGGTAAAATCCAATGAAAGCAATTCATTCATCACTTTATTCCAATGATCGCTGAATGGCGGCGCAGCCTGCTTCCATAATTTTCCCGCTTCTTCAAAACGGTTTTGTTCATTGGCATAATTATAAGTCAACGGATAATTCTGAATTGTTTTATCCGTGAATAATGCTTCGGGTAAGCCATACCAATGCTCCATGGAAGTGAGTCCTGCCCTTGCACTGTTGAGGACATTCCATCTTGCCACATCCATCTGTGCATGGTGACAGGCCGAGCGAAGTCCCAGTTTTTTATTTTCTTCCAATGCCGTCTGCATGATAGCAGGAGCTGCGCCAAAAAATTTTATACCATCAGCTCCTTTCTTTGCATTATCTCTTACCCAGGCAACAGCCTGTTCCGGGGTAGTGATTGGTTCTTTGCTTCCCTGCCCGAATACAGTGTAGGCAAAAATGCGGGGAGCGGTGATAATATCCTGGTTGCTTTTTTGTTTTTCATCCAGCACCCATTCCAACCCATTACCGGCAGATGGATCACGAATGGTAGTGATGCCATGCGCCATCCATAATTTAAAAACATATTCGGCAGGAGTTCCCTGTTCCATACCGCCGATATGACCATGCATATCAATAAAACCGGGCAACAGGTACATGCCTTCACAATTCAATTCTT
>DATHDV010000169.1:0-17177 GCA_035318845.1 Chitinophagaceae bacterium | reverse complement strand
CAGGTTTCGCTTCATAAATATTCAGGAACTTTTGCGGGCTCCGGTCAGCCAACGGGAACCAACTGCTTTGTATCTGTATCATCAAACGATGACCTTTTTTAAAAGTATGAGCCACGTCGGGCAGATCAAATTTCACCGTTTCAATCTTGCCGGGCTTAAATGGTTCCGGCGTTTCAAAACTATTCCTGTATTTACCCCTCATTATTTCTCCACGCACCAGCATCTGATAACCACCCATGGGGTAAGAACCGCCTACAGTACGACGGGGTTGATCAGCATCACCGGGATATTTAAAATCTTCAGGAAATACATCAATGATCTTTACAATAAAATCAGCATCGGTACCGGTGATACTTACTTTGAGATCGGCGCTTACAACACCAGCTAAACTAAGATCTTCTTCTAATGGATAGGTTTGGAATGTCAGCACATCAGGTCTTCTTGAAGCAAAACGCTGGTCATCGTCCATATATTCTCTGGTCCGGCTGAAATGCACATCTTCCGTGTAAGGAACAGGATGGGCGGGATCGCTGATATATTCAGTAAAACTTCCTGCTTTCACATAAGTAGGCAGGTTCCATGATAAGGCCCCGTCGGGTGCGAGATAAATAGGCCTTGGTTGCGTTTCTTTTGGCGGCCACTGATCAAATCTTTTCCATTCATTGGCACCGCTCATAAAAATAGTTGCTTCAGCTATTTTCGGATCGTCACCTTTTCCTTTCAGGTAATAATTGAAAAATGGGATCTCAATATTATTCTGATACCAGATAGAAGTGTTGGAGCCGAACTTAATATTGCCCATACTGCTTCCATCACGGGTACCCCATTGACCATGACTCCAGGGGCCCATCACTAATTTATTATTGGTGGATGGATTTTGTTTTTCGATCGCCTTATAGAGGTTCCATGCACCATAACAATCTTCCGCATCAAACAAACCGCCGACAGTAAGCATGGCCGGTTTAATATTATACATCGCATTTCTTGCATTTCTTGCTTTCCACCAATCATCATAATTGGGATGAGCATACAGATCTTTCCAGAATTGTACACTGTCCTTCATATACTCCATCAACTTTGGCAATCCGTTTTGCAGGTAGAATTCATAATTATCTTTTATGGGGAATTCAAATCCTTTTGGGCCAACCGTAGTAGGTTTTGGTCTTGGCTTTCCAAATCCCGAATAAAAACTAAATCCATCCATCTGCATAAAAGCCCCGTTGTGATGGAAATCGTCGCCAAGGAACCATTCGGTCACCGGGGCCTGCGGACTCACGGCTTTTAATGAAGGATGACCTGAAGCAGCAGCCATCGTTGCATAGAAACCGGGATAGGAAATGCCAAACACACCCACATTGCCATTGTTGCCAGCAAGATTTTTTACCAGCCAGTCAATTGCATCATAGGTATCACTGGCTTCATCGAACTCGGTTCCGCTTTTATTTTTATTAAAAGGACGAACATCCACAAACTCGCCTTCACTCATCCAGCGGCCACGAACATCCTGGATAACGATGATATAATTTTCCCTTGCATAATATTTCCAATGAGTGCTTAGTATCCTGCCACTGAATTCTGTGCCGTATGGTGCACAGGAGTAAGGCGTCCGGTTCATCAGGATCGGATGTTTTTCGCTTTTATCTTTTGGCAGGTAAATGGCTGTAAAAAGTTTGATCCCATCCCGCATGGGAATGTATTGCTCCATCTTGGTATAATTATCCCGTATCCAGGCAGAATCCTGGTCGGTTTGCGAAATAGCGGCAAAAGCAACCAGGGAAAGCAGGATTAAGATGATTAATTTTCTCATGGAAGTTTATTTTGAAGGATTAAATTTACTGATTCTCTTTAGACCCTCATTTTTAATTTATGCAAGCAAATGAAGAAGTAATAGCCCGTTTTTATTCGGCTTTTCAAAAGCTGGACTACAAAACGATGAATGATTGTTACAGTGATGACATTGTCTTTAACGACCCGGTATTTGGTATATTAAGAGGTGATGAGGCCAAATGCATGTGGGAAATGCTTTGTAAGAATGCCCGTGATTTCTCACTGACTTTTTCAAACATCCAATCCATCGATGAAGAATATGCAACCTGCAACTGGGTGGCTACTTACACTTTTTCAAAAACCGGTAATAAGGTCGTGAACAAGATCAAGGCCTTTATGAAATTCAAGGATGGAAAGATCATTGAACACAGCGATGCTTTCCGCCTCAGCACCTGGATCGGTCAGGCATTGGGCTGGAAAGGAAAACTATTTGGCTGGATGGGCTGGATGAAGAGGAAGGTACAGAGGGGGGCGAGGAAGAATCTTATTAGTTTTATTGAGAAGAAACAAGAGAGCCATTAGCCGTTAGCCTTTAGCTATTAGCTAATGGCTAACAGCTAACAGCTTATTCCTCCAGCACCCCATATTTCCCCGCATTCACATCCCGTATCGCCTGCTGCACTTCCTCCAATGTATTCATTAAGAAAGGTCCGTATTGAACAATTGGTTCATTGATCGGCTCGCCGGATAAAACAAGCAGTATTGCATCTTCCTTTGCTTCAAGAGAGATCAGCTCGCCATCATTCTTAAAAAGAACAAAATGATCTGCAGGAACAGCTTCACCATTAATGATAGCGCTTCCCTCAATAACTAAAATGCCTGTATTGTAAGAAGAAGGAAAATTCAGTTCAATGTTAGCGCCTTTCTTCAGTCTTGCATTATATACATGCATGGGAGTGAAAGTAGAAGCGGGGCCTTTTACGCCATTAAATTCGCCGGCAATTATTTCAACAGATCCTTTACCAGCAGGCAGAGCATATTTTCCCATCATGCTATTGGTGATCGCCTGGTATTTAGGTTTTGTTTTCTTGTCTTTGGCAGGAAGATTAACCCATAACTGTACCATCTGGAACAAACCACCGGTCTTACTGAATTCTTCTTCATGATATTCTTTGTGCAATAAACCAGCACCGGCTGTCATCCATTGCACATCACCTTCGCCGATGATGCCACTGTTGCCTGTACTGTCATGGTGAGCTATTTTGCCATGGTAGGCGATCGTTACGGTCTCGAACCCTGCATGCGGATGAACGCCAACACCTCTTGGTTCTTCGGATGGGCTGAATTCAACTTTTGAACCATAGTCCATCATAAAGAAAGGGCTCATTCTTTTTTTATCGATACGGCCACCCGGAAAAAAACCATGCACCCTGAATCCATCGCCCACCATGTGTGGGGGAGGTGGGGCTATTACGGCTTCGATTGATTTCTTTGTATTCATAATATCTTTTTTACGATTTTGAAATTTTGGGATTGGGAAATTGGGAAATTTTCCTACTGCTGAAAATATATTACGGGATTCGGACAGCATCTAATTCATAAGGAAATGTTCAACTGCAAACAAAATTTCAAAATTTCCCAATCCCACTTTTCCCAATTTTCTTACACAGGAACTTCCATCAATAATATTTCAGCATCACTATCTGCTTTGATATTTAATTTATCTGCATCCGTGATACCAAGCCCATCCCTGCGGTTTAGTTTTTCGTTATTAATAGTTACATCACCTTCAATAACGAAAGCATACACAGCATTCTCTTTATTTTTCAGTTCATAAATCGTACCGAAGTCCTTATCTAATTTACCCAAACTAAACCATGCATCCTGGTGGATCTGGACCCCGCCATCATTCGTTCCGATGGGGGATACCACCGTCAATAATTTATTATGCTTGTCAGCATCGGAAAAACTTTTCTGATCATATCTTGGCTTTACATTTTTCTTATTGGGAAAAACCCATATCTGGAAAAATTTTACAGGTTTGTCAGGGTTCTTATTTTTTTCCCCATGCTGGATACCGGTTCCGGCACTCATCACCTGCACATCGCCCTGGCGGATGATTTGTTTATTACCCATGTTGTCAAAATGTTCCAGGTCTCCGCTGGTAGGGATGGAAATTATCTCCATGTTTTCATGCGGATGGGTGCCAAAGCCCATTCCACCGGCGACGGTATCATCATTCAAAACTCTTAGTGCGCCGAAATGAACTTTTTCAGGGTCGTGATAACCGGCAAAGCTGAATGTATGATATGAATCCAACCAGCCGTGATTGGCATGACCTCTTGTGTTTGCCTTATGAAGAATCGTTTTCATTGTTTAGTATTTTGAAATTTTGGTCCCGATAATTATCGGGATCCCAATTCCACTTTTCCCAATGTTGTTTATTAAACTGTTATTTTTTCTTTAACCACTTTCTCAGCCAGCCATAAGAACTCGTTGATAAAATTATGCACTCCATTTTGAAAACTTTCATCCAGCAGATCACCATCCGGGCTGAATTTTTTATCAACCGAAGGAACGATCAGCATATACGGAGATAAAATTCCAAATAAAGCCGGGACCAGCAGTAATAATTGTTGCGCCGCCCGGATACCTCCCATGGCGCCGGGTGATGCTGTTACAATTCCAAAAGGTTTGTGATGTTGTTTTGGAAAATGATCCAGCAGGTTTTTCATGGCAGGGGAATAGCTCCCATTATACTCGGGCGATACAAGTATGAATGCATCGGCATTAAAAACTCTTTCGGCTAATGGTTTGAACTCAACCGGGACCTTATCCAACGAAACCCATACCGATTGAATGGCCGGAACATTCCAATCTTTCATATCAATGATGTCCACTTCATGTTCGCTGTTTTGCTTCATCCAGTTCTTAAGATAAATAGCTACCCTATGCGTTACGCTATTTGTCCTTGGACTGCCTGAGATTATTTCTATTTTCATTTTGTGTGTTTGAGGACACAAAGATACATAATCAATGTTTAAACATCAAATCTAATTTCTACACAGATTGTTAAGGTTTGGGTAGGAAGGGGCAGGGAAATAGCATTCAAAATGCTTGCCTGAATGCTTAATTTCGATCCCGATAATTATCGGGACTAAATAAGCAACAATGATCGATCGCAGGAAGTTCATCCGGGCCTCAGCTTTTACCGGTTTCGCAGGTTTGCTGGCTAAGGAAGCATGGTCAATGGAGGAAACAATAACCGTGAAAGGCCAACCCGTCGTCATTTCAACCTGGGATGCAGGATTAAGAGCCAATAAAGCCGCCTGGGAAATATTAGGCATCGGCGGCAGGGCATTGGATGCTGTTGAGATAGGAGTAATGCTGACAGAATCCGAGCAGAGTTGTTGCGTAGGCCTCGGCGCCAATCCGGACAGGGATGGTTTTGTTACACTGGATGCCTGTATCATGGATGAATTTTCCAATTGTGGAAGCGTTGCTTTTTTAGAAAGAATAAAACACCCGATATCAGTTGCCAGAAGAGTGATGGAAAAAACACCGCATGTGATGTTGGTCGGTATCGGGGCACAACAGTTTGCCGTAGCTGAAGGTTTTACGTTGGAAGAACAAAAACTTTCACCCGATGCACAAAAGAGTTATGATAACTGGCTGAAGAAGTCAGAATACAAACCTCCGGCTATTAATGTTGAATCAAAAAATAATCATGGGCCCTTTGCACCCAATAAACTGGAGAACGGTGAATGGAACCATGATACCATTGGCATGGTAGCGATGGATGCAATGGGAAATTTAAGTGGAAGTTGTACCACCAGCGGCGCTGGTTTTAAAATGCGGGGACGATTGGGCGATTCTCCCATCATTGGCGCTGGTTTGTTTGTAGATAATGAAGTGGGAGCTTGTACTGCCACAGGCCAAGGTGAAGATGTAATAAGAGTTGCCGGTTCACATACCGTGGTTGAATTGATGCGGCAGGGTTTATCACCGGAAGCTGCTTGTAAAAAAACCATTGAACGGATCATAAAAATAAAAGGAGCAAAGGCGAAGGATATACAAGTGGGGTTCCTGGCAGTAAATAAAAAAGGACAGGTGGGTGCATTTGCGATCCATAAAGGGTTTAGTTATGCTATTAAGACAAATGATATGGAGAAATTAGTGCCTGCGAAATTTATAATGGATTAAAGCCCCCCTAAATCCCCCTCAAGGGGGGCTTTAGACTCCGATAATTTGAAAATATTTTATGACTTCACCGAAATACATAATAGAAATAGCGACTTCAGACTTTGCAACTACTAAATCTGCTGTAGAAGGCGGTGCAGACAGGATAGAACTCTGCGCAAATCTTAATGAAGGTGGAACCACTCCATCATTAGGAACCATCAAACGATGCAGGGAAGCATTTAATGTATTGCTTTACCCGATCATCCGGACGAGAGGTGGGGATTTTTTGTACAATAAAGATGAGTACGAGATCATGCTGCAGGATGTGAAACTCTGCAAACAATTAGGCTGCGATGGTATTGTGATCGGTTTATTGAATATGGATGGAACCATTGATGTGGCAAGAACATCTGAATTAATTGAGACAGCTTACCCGATGGGTGTAACCTTTCACCGTGCATTTGACAGATGCAAGGATCCGTTTGTTGCATTAGAAGAATTAATTGAGATAGGATGTGAGAGGATTTTAACCTCGGGGCAAAAACCATCTGTTGTTGATGGCGTTGACCTGGTTGCAGAACTAAATAAAAAAGCAGATGACCGCATCATCATTATGCCGGGCAGTGGTGTAAGGAAAGAGAATATTAAAATGCTGGCGGAGAAAACGGGTTGTGTAGAGTTTCATTCTTCGTTAAGAGGGAAAATTAAAAGCTCGATGCAATTTGTGCATCCGGGTTTTGTAAATTCGGAAGAGAGTTATATGAATAATGCGATTGATGCGGATGAGGTGAGGGGGTTGAGAGAGAAGTTAAAATAACGATAGGGCTTTTTTCTTTTGTCATCGCTGGGGCATGTAAATAACTTTAATGTCGTCCCCACAGAAAAATGCTCTTTCATCTTTTTTAGTAAACTCTATGTCCTTGTCGTGAGTGACTTCTAATGTTTGATTGTCCAGCCATTTTGCTGAAATATTTTTTCCTTGTCCCACATAATATAAAACAGAGCTACCACCACCATTAATAAATACTTTGTCAACTCCTGGTTGCCACATCATTAATGAACCTGTCTGTT
Organism: Chitinophagaceae bacterium; assembly: GCA_035318845.1. Taxonomy (GTDB): domain Bacteria; phylum Bacteroidota; class Bacteroidia; order Chitinophagales; family Chitinophagaceae; genus JJ008. Next base: position 10,157 of record DATHDV010000169.1, on the reverse strand, counting down.
GATATATTCCATTTGTAAAGAGTTCACTAACTGTAAATAGTTTTTTGTTATCAGGTGCCATTAATTCAATTAAGTTAACTTGAGTAAATTCAAACTTTGGCCTTACCCTGCGTTTTGGTTTTTCTCTGTCCTTTGAAATTTGAATAAGGAATTTGTCCAGAATAACCTTTCGTTGTTTTATCGACTTTTCGTCTGCACCAAGCCCTTTCCAAACTTCAAGGTCATTTCCACTTTCAATAATTTCTTTTACTTGTTTGAAAACTAATGGGTCAAGAGATTTTGTTTCCCATTGAGCTAAGGCGAGTCCGAATAAACTGTTGTTTCGGTCATCATAGTCTGCAAGTATTTCTGCAAAGTCGTTTTGGATTTGTTTAGAAATGTCAGCAGGTTCTTGTCCTTTATTGTATGCGTCAAAGAACGTTTGGTATATGTCCTGAAAAGTGTCGTTACCGTTTATTTTGGTGTTCCAGGTTCCCATATCTTGATAGTTGACGGACTGTCGTTTAAAATGTCCTATAACGTCAGGACTTGCTGCTGTGCTGGTATTTTATAATGTCCAGCCTGGAGCCGCAGCCGATTGAAAAACTGAAGATGAAGATAACAACAAAAGCTGAACTGAATTCCGTAGGCTGGATATGGGCTGATAGCGCTATGAAGATGAGTTTATATTCGTCAGCCAGCATAGCAGCAAACCCCATGTAATGTGCCGTACTTCTTCTACAATTTCAAAGTGATTTTCTTTGTTGTCGTTTTGTAATCGGTGTCATTTAGGAAATGAAAATTACTGTCAATTGTTAGAACATAAAATGATGCCACCCAAAATGCTGAAACCAAAATTCCTAAGGTAATAAATGTCCAATGTGTTTTGAGATGTAACCCTAATTTGGCAAGTCCTGCGAATAGCAAAACTGTCAACCCGAAATAGAAAAGCAGGTTAAAGGTCATTGCCAATACGTAAACTTGATAGTTAAAGGAATATCCTAATGCACTTGAAATGTATGGAAGTGGTAGCCCGTATAATCTGTCGTACCCGCCGTCCGTAAAAACATTTCTTTCTATTGTCACTGTCATAAATAGTGTCAAGGCTATCGGCAGGTAATATTGAAGCGTTTTCCTTGTCGTAAAAAATTTGTCGGTCATTTTTATTGAATGATGTTTGTAATGTGTCGTGCTGCCCTACGGTTTTGGTCGGTGTCGCAGCGATTGTCAAATAGTATTGTTGTGTCCGCTTGCTTATGACTTTACCGAAGGTCCACCTATTACTAAAGCCTAATTAAGATGCAAACGCACAGAATATGCACAAAAGCTGATTAGCGAATTGTCTGCTGATGTGGGCTGTCGGTCAAGTCAAACCCAACTGATAGAAGAACTTTTTACTGTCGCCCCGATATGGAGGAAACTGCTGGGTAGTATGGCACATTACACATAAATTTACGCCGTTATAACCTTATCCTAAAGAAAATTGAGCATTGAAAATTAATTACTTAATCCTACACTTTTTGTATTGTTACGGCGTCAATGCCATCACAGCATTTTCTTTATCAATCTCCCCAGCATCATCAATCCATAATCCACATCATCGCTCCAGGGCTTGCCATAACTGAGACGGATGAAATTAGAATAATTGCTGCCCGATGAAAATATCTTACCGGGAACAACAGAGATATTATGTCGCATAGCATCGGCACGCAGTTTAAAGGCATCTACTTTTTTATTCAATTCCAGCCACATAATAAAACCTCCAAGCGGTCTTGATACTTTGGTATCGGCAGGAAAATATTCAATGATCGCCTGCAGGTATTTCAGAGATTGTGTATGCAATGCCCGGCGCAGGTTTTTTAAATGATATTCATAACGGCCATTCTTTAAAAAATGTGCCATGGCCGCTTGCGTGATGGTTGGGCAACTGATATTGTGGATCCGTTTTATCTGTTTTACTTCTTCAATGAATTTTCCGGGGATGGCCCAGCCCGTGCGGTATCCCGGCGCCAAAGATTTTGAAAGGGATGAACAATGCATCACCAATCCCTTTTTATCAAAATACTTACAGGTCTTTGGTCTTGTTTTTCCAAAATAAAGTTCACCATAAATATCATCTTCGATCAATGGGATATTATGGAGAGATATCAGGTCGACCAGTTTCTTTTTGTTTTCATCCGGCATGCAACTACCCAGCGGGTTATTATAGTTGGGAACGAACACACAGGCTTTGATGGGGAATTTTTTAATCGCTTTTTCCAAATGACCGATGTCAACACCTGTGGCCGGGTCCGTGGCGATCTCCACTACTTTTAATCCCAAACTTTCAATGGCCTGGTAAATACCGAAATAAGTTGGAGTTTCTACAGCTACTGTATCACCGGGTACAGTAACGGCACGCAGGCACATGGTTATTGCTTCGAGACAACCCGACGTCACTACAATATCATCCGGTTTTATTTTTCCTCCCCAGTTGAAAGCCAGTTTTGCAACTTGCTTCCTCAATTCAATATGGCCCTGTGTATGTTCATAGCTGATGCAATGATCTTTTGTATTTCGGATCGCATGCACCACCGCCTTATTTATTTTTGCAACCGGCAACAAAGAAATATCAGGAACAGCCAATGCGAGGTTGATAACATCAGGCGCAACGATATCAGCATAAATAGAAGCGATCATTTCCTTCACGGTCACTTCATGCGAAAATGATTGCGGCTGGGTAAGTTGCGGCAGCTCTGGGTATCGCTTGTAATTAAACCTTACATAATATCCTGACTTGGGTCTTGATTCGATCAAACCTTTCCCTTCCAAATGATAATAAGCCTGGAAAGCAGTGCCCATACTTATTCCATATTCTTCACTGAGTACACGGACCGAAGGAAGTTTGTCGCCGATCTTCAGCACATCTTCATCGATCATTTTCTCAATACCACCGGCAACCTGCAGGTAAAGATGATCATCGTTGGAAATTTTGTTTGTACGCATAGACAGTTTGTGAATAGTGAATGGTCAATAGTCAATTCGCTAATCAGAAATTAATTCACCATTCACAATTGACCATTGACGGTGGCGGAGGACTTGGGCCAGCGCCAATCTGATACAGTCAAAATTACAGAAACTGAATCTGTTTTAAAAAGAAAATTTTGATAAACTTTGTTTCTGAAAATGTAAACCTCAGCCATTCGGCATTGAAGGCTGAAACAATAACTCATTAAATCAATTATCATGGAAACCATGACAGCCATCAAAACAACCCGCACAAAGCATTCAAAACTTGCAGATGTCGATTTCAATCACCTTGAATTTGGCAAACATACTTCAGACCATATGTTGGTGTCTGATTTTTTTCATGGTGAATGGGAAAGCCCGCAAATAGTTCCTTTCGCCAATCTTTCATTAAGTCCAACGGCCCTTTGTTTGCATTATGGTCAAACCGTATTTGAAGGAATGAAAGCATTCCGCATGAAAGACGGCCGGGTAAATATTTTCCGTATTGAGAAGCACTATGAACGTTTCAACCGTTCGCTGAAAAGAATGTGTATGGCAGAAGTTCCATATGAACTGTTTGAAGAAGGAATGAAAGAATTGGTAACACTTGACAAAAACTGGGTGCCGGGGCAGGAGGGAAGTTCTTTATATATACGCCCCTTCATGTATGCCAGTGAAGCAAGGTTTGGTGTAAAGCCTTCGGATGAATACAGGTTCATTATTTTCACCGGGCCAGTCGGACCACTTTTTTCAAAACCAGTGAAGATGAAAGTTGAAAGGGAATATATCAGGGCTGCAAAAGGAGGAACAGGCTCTACAAAATGCGGGGGAAATTACGGCGGTGTTATGTATCCTACCAAACTCGCAAGAGAAGAAGGATTTGACAATGTGATCTGGACAGATGCAAGAGAACATAATTTCATTGAAGAATCAGGCGCTATGAACCTTATGTTTGTCATTGATGGTAAATTATTAACGCCACCCAATTCAGATTCTATCCTGGACGGAGTAACAAAGGATTCATTATTGGTCATTGCGAGGGATATGGGTGTTAACCTGGAAGAAAGACCTGTTTCAGTGAACGAGGTCAGGGATGCATTTAAAAAAGGAACGATCACAGAAGCGTATTGTGTAGGAACGGCTGCCGTGGCTTCACCCATTGAAGTGATCGGAATCGATGGTGAAAATTATACATTGCCTGTTCCCAAAGAAAGCGGTACTATGTTCCAGTTAAAGAAAAAACTGGATGCCATCCGTTATGGAACAGCAGAAGATATTTACAACTGGAATACTATTGTGGGTTAGTTTGAATATTTCAGAGAAGTACAAAAAGGCTCATCAGCGATGGGCCTTTTATATTTTCAGTTTCTTCATATACTCAGCATCTGCTGCCGCACTTTTCAATGGTGTTGAGTTGGGATAATGTTCCTGCTCTGCAATATAATATTGCATTCCATTCGTTTTTGCTGTCTTCAATATTCTAGGGAAATCAATACTGCCGGTACCGAGATCACAGGTATCTTCTCTTTTTGTTGTTCCTTTCACCCGGTCTTTTATATGGCAGAGCTTGAAACGATTGGGATATTTTTTGAACCATGTTTCAGGGTCTTGCCCGGCAGTAATAACCCAATAAATATCCATCTGGTGATCTACTAATGCACTGTTAGTTTCTTTCATCAATACATCATGGGGGTAAACTCCGTCCACTAATTGGAAAGAACTTTCATAATTATGATAAGCGAAACGGATGCCTGCTTTCCTGCAAGTTTCACCGCATTTATTAAAAAGGGCGGCCTTCTTTTTATATTCATCCATTGGTTGCTGTGAATAAGGCCAGTTGTAGATCAAATATTTCATTCCAATGGCGGCAGCTTCGCCAGCTTTCTTTTCAAAGTCTTTATCGATCTCACAATGACTGGAAATAAAATTCATTCCAAGTCCATCTACATACTTTTTAAACTCAGTATTCTTCATGCCCCAGAATATGCCGGGTGCTCTTTCATAGCCTTCTATTTGTTTATAACCAAATGTGGAGATCTGTTTCAATGCATCCTTTGGATCTTTCTCAAAAATATCCCTGATGGTATACAGTTGCAATCCGAAGGTTTTAAGTTTTGGTGACTCATCATTTAATAAAAAACTTTTTGTCAAAGGCGAAAGGGCCAATGCGCCGAGTGAAGCACTGCTTATTTGCAGGAATTGTTTACGGGTATGATTCATTTTCCGCTAACCACTTTTTTTGAGTCTTTGAAGAATGCTGCAAAGAATAATAAAATTACCCCTGCTATCCCTGCCGGTATCATCCAGATACTTTTCCAGTCATGGCCGTTGATCGTTTTGTAATGATCAGCTATTAAACCTGCGATCCAAAAACCGATCAGCATCCCCAGCCCATAAGTCGCCAGTGTTATCATACCCTGTGCTGAAGAACGGATCTTCTCCCCGGCTTTTTGGTCGGTATAGATCTGCCCGGTCACAAAAAAGAAGTCATAGCAAATTCCATGCATAATAATGCCGCCATACAGTAACCAAATACCGCTGCCTGCATCGCCAAATCCAAAACACAGATAACGAAGCACCCAGGCCAGCATCCCGATAAGCAACATTTTCTTTACACCCAGTCTTGCAAAAAATAAAGGCATCAGGAAAAGAAAGATGGCTTCACTCATTTGTCCCATGGTCATTTTACCTGCGGCTTTTGTCACACCTGCTTCATTTAAAAAAATATTTGTTTCCTGGTAGTAGAAGGCCAGTGGTATGCAGATCAGCGTTGAGGCAATAAAAAAGATCAGGAAGTTTTTATTTTTTAATAAACCAATGGCATCAAGCCCGATCATTTCCCCGAAACTGACTTTTGTTCCGGCTTTTGGTGGTGGTGTATTCGGCAATGAAAAACTGAAGAGTCCCAAAGCTGCCGATACAACTGCAGCAATGGTGAACGTATTTTGCAATGTTCCTTTTTTCTCAAATGCAAACCAGCCGATCAGCAAACCGGCAACGATCCAGCCGATAGTGCCCCATAACCTGATAAAGGAAAACTCTTTTTCAGGATTGGTCATTTGTTTAAATGAAATGGCATTTATCAATGCCAGTGTCGGCATATAAATGATCATATAAATAAGGAGAATAGGATAGAATGATGAAAAATCAGACAGGGTGGACAGGTAATACATTAGCCCGGCACCTGCAAGATGGAGGACTCCTAATATTTTTTGTGCAGAAAAGAAACGGTCAGCGATCAGGCCAATGATAAATGGGGCGATAATAGCTCCCAATGCCTGTGTGCCATAAGCAGCGCCGATCTGAACGCCTTCAGCTTTCAATGCAGTACCCAGGTAAGTTCCCATGGTAACGAACCATATGCCCCAGATAAAAAAATTCATGAACATCATCAGGGACAATTGTATCCGGACGGAATTTTTCATATACAGCTATTTATAGAAGTCGTTAGTTTTGGAATAGTATCTTTAGAAAACTAAATGTACTATTTTTAGTTATATGATAAGGGTCACGAAGTACACAAAGAACCACGAAGACCACGACGTTGTGTACTTTGTGCATACTTGGTGTACTTTGTGCTCCCCAAATATTTTACAATGTTGAACAGGAAACTAAGAATGGGAATGATCGGCGGCGGCAAGGATGCATTTATTGGCGCTGTACACCGGCTTGCTTTTAATATGGACGGGCAGGTAGAAATCGTAGCCGGTGCACTAAGCATTGATCCGGGGATCGCTGTTGAATCAGGAAAAGCATTATACCTGGATGATGAAAGGATCTATACTGACTATAAAGTGATGCTGGAAACAGAGGCCGCCATGCCGGCCGATAAGAGAATGGATTTTGTAAGCATTGTGACTCCAAACTTTGTTCATTTTGAACCAGCCATGATGGCATTGGATAAAGGATTCAATGTGGTGATCGAAAAACCCATTACTTTTTCACTGGAGCAGGCAAAAAAATTAAAGGAAAAAGTTCGGCAAACAGGGTTGATATTGCTGCTTACGCACACGTACACCGGTTACCCGATGGTCAAGCATGCGAGGAATTTATTACGATCGGGTATTCTTGGAAAGACCAGGAAAGTTTTTATAGAATATCCGCAAGGCTGGCTTAGCACTTTTTTGGAAAAGACCGGACAGGCACAGGCTTCCTGGCGAACCGATCCGGAAAAAAGCGGAGCTGCCGGTTGTATGGGTGATATCGGTACGCATGCTTTCAATATGGCAGAATATGTAACCGGATTACAGGTAACAGCATTATGTGCTGAATTAAATATCGTGGTAGAAGGAAGAAAATTGGATGATGATGGTGCCGTTTTTCTGAAGTTTAACAATGGAGCCACAGGAGTATTGATGGCAACCCAGGTGGCAGCCGGCGAAGAAAATAATATTAAGATCAGGATATATGGCGAAAAAGGCGGAATAGAATGGAAACAGGATGATGCCAATACATTACTGGTAAAATGGCTGGATAAACCTACAGAGATCCATCGCACCGGAACAGGTTATGTGAGCTCTTTTGTTTCCCATAATTCAAGAACCCCGGCCGGGCATCCGGAAGGATATTTGGAAGCATTTGCCAATCTCTACCGCAATTTTGTATTAACGCTGAAAGCAAAAATGAATGGAGAGAATCCAAAAGAAGAATGGCTCGATTTTCCGGGAGTTGAAGAAGGAGTAAGAGGGATGTTGTTTATAGAAAAAGTAATTGAGAGCGGAAAGAGCGAGAAAAAATGGATAGCCTTTTTAGAATAAGAAATAAGGAATAAAGAATAAGGAATAAGGAAGTATGAGCGAGTAACAGAAACCAGCAACCAGCAACCAGCAACCAGCAACCAGCAACCAACAACCAGTATGACAACCATCAAAGGCCCCGGAATATTGTTAGCACAGTACATGAATGATAAGCCTCCATTTCATGAACTGAAAGCTGTCTGCCTCTGGGCAGAGTCGCTTGGGTTTAAAGGGGTGCAGATACCAACAACGGATCCAAGATGTATGGATCTGAAAAAAGCGGCAGAAAGTAAAACCTATGCCGATGAGATAAAAGGAATAGTCAATGAATGCGGTTTGGAACTAACCGAACTGTCCACTCATTTACAAGGGCAGCTGATCGCTGTCAATCCGGTTTATGATAAATTGTTTGATTCATTTGCTCCAAAAGAAGTGCATGGTAATCCCAAAGCAAGAACAGAGTGGGCAGTACAGCAACTCAACTATGCCGCCAAAGCATCACAGAACCTGGGATTGAATGCCCATGCCACATTCAGCGGCGCTTTATTATGGCCAATGGTTTATCCCTGGCCGCAAAGACCTGCCGGGTTAGTAGAGACGGTTTTTACTGAATTAGCTCATCGCTGGTTACCGGTCTTAAATGAGTTTGATAACTGCGGAGTGGATCTCTGCTACGAAATCCATCCGAATGAAGACCTGCATGATGGGGTGACCTATGAAATGTTCCTGGAAAAAGTAAATGATCATAAAAGAGCTTGTTTACTTTACGATCCATCTCATTTTGTGCTGCAATGCCTCGATTATCTTGCATACATTGATATTTACCATGAACGGATAAAAATGTTTCATGTAAAAGATGCAGAGTTCAACCCGACAGGAAAACAGGGAGTGTATGGGGGTTATCAAAACTGGATCGACAGGGCAGGGAGGTTCCGTTCATTAGGTGACGGGCAGGTTGATTTTAAATCCATTTTTAGCAAGCTGGCGCAATATGATTATAAAGGATGGGCTGTGATGGAATGGGAGTGTTGTATAAAAAATGCTGAGGACGGGGCGAAAGAAGGTGCAGAATTCATTAGCAGGAATATTATCAGGGTCACCGATAAAGCATTTGATGATTTTGTCCGTAAGGACTCCTTCGGAGCATCCGGCGGAACCAATGAAAAGGATAACCGGCGTTTATTGGGATTGGATTAAACAGTGATCTCGTTATATATTTCTAAATTAAAGTCGGTATGAAAAAATATTTATTTATTATCCCTGCAGTTGCAATACTGGTTGCGTGTGGTGGCAGTAACTCTGGAAATAAAAAAGAAACGGCTGCTTCAGATATTACAGAAAACCCTGATTATAAAGCAGGCCTTGCACTGATCGCCAAAAGCGATTGTCTTACCTGTCACCAGGTTGAAGAAAAAGTGACCGGGCCTTCTTACCGGGATGTAGCCAATAAATATGCCGGCTTGCCGGATACGATCGTTACCCATCTTGCAGGTAAAATAAGATCGGGCGGCAATGGTGTATGGGGAGAGATCATGATGCTGCCGCACCCGTCTATATCCCAGGCTGATGCGGAAGCCATGGTTAAATATATTCTCTTACTCAAAAAATAAATAATGTTTCGTGGATTACTGGTTGGTCTTTTTTTTATTATTTTCCTTTCTTGCAATTCATCAAAAAAAATTGCTGACAATAAAGTGGTGGTTATTTCCGAAGAGGATAAGCATAATGGATTAGCTTTAATCGCAAAAAACGATTGTTATGCTTGTCATTCAATGGATAAGGAACTTGTTGGGCCTTCGTTCCCGAAAATAGCAGGCAAATATGATGTGACTCAAAATAATATCGGCACTCTTGCAAAAAAAATTATTAGCGGAGGAAATGGGGTATGGGGGAAAATTTTTATGACACCACACCCTTCTATGTCTCAGGCTGATGCCGAAGTAATAGTTAAATATATTTTGTTATTGAAAAAATAAGTATATGCTGCAAAAATTTTTTATCGCCGCTATCATTATTTCTTTTTCCGTTTCCTGTAACTCTCCAAAGCAAACTGCCGGTGGTACTCTCCAACTTACCAATGAAGAAAAAAATAATGGGTGGAAACTTTTGTTTGATGGCAAGACTACCGGAGGATGGCACAGGTATGGCAGCGGCGCTATCGATTCTGCCTGGAAAGTAAAGGATGGCATACTGTGTCTTGATACAATGGCTAAAAAAGAATTCAACATTCAAGGTGATTGGGATATTGTTACTGATGAGGAATATGACAATTTTGATCTGCAACTGGAATGGAAGATCAGCAAGGATGGTAACAGCGGGATCATTTTTTATATACATGAAGATAAAAAAATGCATAACTCGCCATGGGAAACCGGCATGGAAATGCAGATAATAGATAATAATGGTCACCCGGATGCAAAATTTCCAAAGCATCGTGCCGGTGACTTGTATGAC
>DATHDV010000168.1:0-7403 GCA_035318845.1 Chitinophagaceae bacterium | reverse complement strand
CAAATTTGTAATGATCCAGCGGGTGACCGCTCAGGAACATCCCGGTCACTTCTTTTTCATGATCCAGTTGTACGGTCAGTTGCCAGGGTTCACATTCCGGTAATCTTGGCGGCGGAATTTCCATTGTAATGGGCAGGTCGCCAAACAAGGTATTCGCTGTACTTGCATTTTGCGTCGCCAGCATCTGGCCAAATTTTATTACTCGTTCTAGTCCATTGATCGTTTCTCCTTCAGGGGTATAAAAATATTGAGCCCGGTGATGTTCAGTGAAACAATCAAAGCCGCCGGCATAAGCCAGGCTCTCTAATGTTTTTTTGTTGACAGTCCTTTGATTGATACGTTTGATGAAATCAAAAAGACTGATGAATGAACCATTCTTCTGTCTTTCGCTGATGATGCTTTCTACGGCTGCTTCACCGACACCTTTCAAGCCACCGAGGCCAAAACGGATCTCACCTTTGTTATTTACTGCAAAACCTTTCAGCGATTCATTAATATCCGGGCCAAGGACTTTAATGCCCATCCGTTTACATTCTTCCATGAAGAAAGTGATCTTATCAATGCTACCGGCGTTATTCAAAACGGCTGACATATATTCAGCAGGGTAGTGGGATTTTAAATAAGCGGTTTGATAAGCTACATAGGCATAGCAGGTAGAGTGAGATTTATTAAATGCATATTGGGCAAAAGCTTCCCAGTCGGTCCATATCTTTTCTAATTTTTCCGGGGGGAATAATTTTTCTGTTGCCCCGGCAATGAACTGTGCTTTCATTTTATCCAGCACCGACTTTTGTTTTTTACCCATGGCCTTGCGCAATACATCCGCATCGCCTTTGCTAAAACCTGCGAGGCTTTGCGCAAGCAACATGACCTGTTCCTGGTAGACGGTGATGCCGTATGTTTCTTCGAGGTATTCCGCCATCTCGGGCAGATCATAAGTAATGGCTTCACGACCATGCTTGCGGTCGATATAATTAGGTATGTATGCAATGGGCCCGGGACGATACAATGCGTTCATGGCGATCAGGTCGCCAAACTTATCCGGCTTTAATTCTCTCAGGTATTTCTGCATGCCGGCGCTTTCAAACTGGAAAGTGCCGATCGTTGCACCATGCTGGTATAGCTCAAATGTTTTTTTATCGTCAAATGGGATCTTATCTATATCAATTTCTACTCCGTGAATTTGTTTGATGAGTGCCAATGCATTTTTAATAATGGTGAGTGTCTTCAAACCCAAAAAATCCATTTTAAGAACACCGGCTTCTTCGATCACATTGCCTTCTATTTGTGTCAACCACAACGTTGATTCTTTGGACGTGGCAACGGGAAGCAATTCCGTGAGGTCTCTGGGGGCAATGATGATCCCTGCAGCATGGATGCCTGTATTTCTTACAGAACCTTCCAATCTCTCTGCTTCATGTAATATCTTACTCAGTATTGTTTTCTCATCCTTGTATATCTCCCGCAGTTTTTTCACATTCTCCATGTCCTCATTCCCAAATCCTTCTTTTTCTTCCAATGACTTTTCACCGTCTTTCATTTTCAGGGGAGCATGCAAGACCCTTCTTAATTCAACACCCGGACGTTCAGGAACTAATTTGGACAAAGCCCTGCTCTCCGGCAATGGAAGATCCATTACCCTTGCCACATCGGCGATACTTGATTTAGCAGCCATTGTACCATACGTAATGATCTGTGCGACCTGGTTCTTTCCATATTTTTCCACGACATAGTCTATCACTTTTTGCCGGCCTTCATCATCAAAGTCGGTATCTATATCCGGCATTGATTTACGGTCGGGGTTCAGGAATCTTTCAAACAGTAAATTGTATTTGATTGGATCAATATTGGTGATGCCGATGCAAAATGCCACTACACTACCTGCAGCGGAGCCACGACCGGGGCCGATGTACACACCTTTATCTCTTCCGGCCTTGATAAAATCACTTACGATTAAAAAGTAACCGGCAAAGCCCATCATTTTTATGGTGAATAATTCAAACTCTATCCGGTCTTTTATTTCATCGGTCATGTCATTGTACCGGTGCTTTGCTCCCTCATAAGTAATATGCTTCAGGTATTCCCACTGATTTTTTGATTCCGCAGAAACCATGTACTTGCCGATCTTTTCTTCCTTATCGTGCAATTGGAATTTTTTGTCGATGGGAAATGCAGGTAACAGAACATCACGGGTAAGATCGAGCAATTCCACTTTGTCAACGATCTCGTTGGTGTTATCAATAGCTTCGGGAAGATCGCTGAAGACCTTGCTCATCTCCGCCGTGGTCTTGAAATAGAACTGGTCATTGGGGAATGCGAATCGTTTGTTCTTTGATTGCACATCATCATCAGAGAAGCCCGTTAGTTTTTCGGTTGCCAATTTTTCCCCCGTATTAATGCATAGCAAAATATCGTGGGCATTATAATCTTCCACATCTACATAATGTGAATCATTACTCGCAATGATCTTTACATTATACTTCCTCGCCAGTTTAATTAAGACCTCGTTCACTTTGTCCTGTTCAGCCATACCGTGCCGCTGCAATTCCACATAATAATCTTCCTGGAAAACATTCAGCCACCATTTGAATTCATTTTCTCCTTCCTCTTCTCCTTTTTTTAAAATGGCCTGTGGCACCATGGCGCCAAGACAACAAGTAGTTGCAATAAGACCTTTATGATGACGGAGAATAAGTTCCTTATCGATGCGGGGATATTTGCTGTACATGCCCTCGATAAAACCAAGTGAAGTAAGTTTTACGAGGTTGCGATAGCCTTCTTCATTTTTTGCCAGCAGTATCTGGTGATGTCTTGGGTCTCTCTGTTCCTTGGTAAATGTTTTCTGGGTTCGGTCCGTTGTGATATAGAATTCACAACCTACCACGGGTTTTACTTTTACTTTCCCGTTCTCATCTTTGTGTTTATAGGCTTCTGCAACGAATTCAAATACGCCAAACATATTACCATGATCACTGATAGCCACGGCCGGCATTCCGTCGGTGATCGCTTTTTTGTAAAGGTTTTGGATGGACGCAGCCCCGTCAAGTAAGGAGAACTGGGTATGGACATGAAGATGCGAGAATTTCATTTTAATGGAATTAGAAATAAGAAATAAAGAATAAGGAATGAGAAAATAAAATACAGATACGCCACTTCCTTATTTCTTATTTATTTTCAGTCTTTCTTTTTAAATGTATAGATACTAATAGATCCGCTGCTATAACTGCACACCCAGGCTTCCAGCTTCTCATCATCTTCAAAAATATCCACACCAACCGGGTGACCGCCACAAGGCAAAGATGCCACTTTCTCAAAGTTGTCAGCATTGATCTTATACACATCCACATAATCGCTGCTGTAGCAGGTTACAAAAATGAATTTATAATTCTTTGACAAAACAATTGTTCTTGGCTGTGCATGGGTCCTGGCTGTAAATAATTGTTTGCCGCTGGAAGCATCAATGCAGGCTATTGTTCCAAGACTGTTATAAGAAACAAACAGATGACCGCTGGTATCCATCACTAAATGGCGGGGACTGGCCGATACATTTATGTCATCTTCTTTCATCCAGACAGAATTACTGATCACTGTAATGCTTGATCCGCCCATAATAGCAACGTATGACAGACCTGCGCTATTGTCCACGGCAATACCCCGCGGAATGGCTGAGACAGGAATAGTACTGATCACTTTTCCAAAAGGATAAACAGATGAATCCATTTGAAGTACACTGGTTGTCCGGGAATGCCAGTTACTGACAAGCAAAAATTTACTGTCAGCAGTTTTGGCGATCATTTTTGGCGTTTTACCTGTTGTTATCAACGGAACCCTGAACGAATCTTTTTTACTGGTCCCGGGATATATGACTGTAACAGGTTTTGTTTTCTGTTCTTTATTCTGGATGCCTGAATTTTTTGAAAGATCATTTACCCAAATGGGCACAATGCCTTCCGCATTATGAAGGGACACCCATAATATCTCGTCGCCATGACTGAAACATGCTTCCACCGGTTTTTCCTGGAATGAACTAATGGGCCTGCTTTTGTTATAATCCCAACCCATGCCTCTTGTTGGAGTGAATTTGAATTCCCTTGTTATTTTTCTTGTGGCCCGATCAAATTCATAAACACTCATGCCTTCAAGGTTCATGGCGTAGAGTTTTGTTCCGGATGAATTAAAGATCACTGATTTGGTGCCGGGAGCTGCAGCAAGGATCTCCTTGTCCTTATATTTAAGTTCATCATAGGGTTGCGGGATCTTCGGAAGCACCGTATCCCTTTTGATCAATTGTTTTGACCGAAGTATAGATGAATCAACAATGGCCTTTGTGTCCCTTCCTGCAGTTTGGCAGGCGACGGTTACAAAGAACAGGATGATATAGGATAATAGTGTTTGCATGGTTCGTTGTGTATCTCAATAATAAGTAATAAATCTCAAGTGGCAATTGTCGTGATCTGTGTCAATATTCACAGGCTGTTAGCAAATCTAAACCACTTGGTTACAGTTACTTAGTCCGAGGGCAATTTATAGACGGAAAATTCGTTAATAATTGTGGTTTTTTTCCGGGTTTAACCTATATTTTTGCCCGGCTCCCAAAATGGGAAAACTGTCCCGCTTCAGGGCGGGACAGGGTTTTGAAAATCTTATTGAAAGTCCTCCTAAAGAATAAACCGTATGGTTAAACAAATATTACCAGCTCTAGCATTTATTCTCTTCCTGAGCAGTTGTTCTACATTCAAGCCGTTGAGTTTTACCAGTAATAAGCAGGTAGTATCTGTTGCAACACCCAGCCCCCAAACAAAATTCATTGACGATATCTCAGTAACGCCACAGACCGCAGATGATAAGACAGAAGTAAATTCAGGACCCAAAGAATCATTTTCCACCAGGGGTTTGAATATGGTAGAAACACAGCCTGTAACTGAAGCAGCAAAAAAATTATCTGATATCGATGCCAGCCGTGATCATGTAAACGCAATTGAGAATGCATCAGCTGTACAACTTAAATATGCCGTTTTACTGAATACCGAAGTTGAATCTCTTCCCGCTAAAACTTTACTCGAAAGTGTTGACTCCTGGTATGGTGTCCGCTATCGCACCGGAGGTAATGGTAAGACCGGTATTGATTGTTCAGGTTTTACCGTTGCAGTTTATTTAGCAGCATACGGAATTTGCCTGCCCCGTGTCTCCCGGGAGCAATACAGGATCAGCCGCAAGGTCTCAACAACTGAATTACAAGAAGGAGATCTTCTTTTTTTCAATACCCGTGGTTCAGGTGTATCTCATGTAGGCGTTTACCTCGGCAACAATAAGTTCATTCATGCAACTGTTTCAAAAGGTGTAATGGTGAACGACCTGTTCGAAAGTTATTACGTCAAACGTTTTATTGGCGCCGGAAGAATTGATGATAAACAAGCCGTGGCTTCCAATTAACTTCCTTTAATTCCTCCATCGGAGTCCTTACGGACCAATCTTTTTTTGATGGTTTGCACTACGGGATAAATGTCCGGTGACAACTTCATATAGATAGCTCCTGCTGCATAGAGAAAAATAAAAGCCAGGCTGCGAAGGAACATGCCTGTCAATCCATGCATATTGACAAATGCAAAATAACAGGCGCCGTAACATGCTGCTGCCAATAAAACAGTCTGCAGGGAATGAATGGTAAGCGGGAATAACTTAAATTTTTTCCATAAGAAAATAATACGGATGATATTGTAAATAGTGATGGACACCAGGCTGCCGATAGCCGGGCCGATAATGCCATAAGTCTTTGCAAGGATATAAGTAAGCGGAAGCATTATAATAATAAGGATAATGCCGCTGAATAATTCAAATCTCCAGTAGTTGGAAGTGGCAATGATCTGTGAATTGACCCCGGTGCCCATGTCAACTATTTTTGTCAGTCCCAGGACAAAGAAGACCCAGCCTGCAGCATGGAAAGAAGGTTTGAGTTTAAATGTATCGACCGCATCAGAGAAGTTCATCCAGATCAGTAAAAAAATAGCACAGGCAAAGATCAATTGATTGATAGAGGAACGTTGATATATTTTTTGCAGCAGCGCCATATTTTTTTCTTTCCATGCTTTGGATAAATGTGAGATGGAAGCTGATATGATGGCTCTTTGCGGAGCCTGCATAACGCTTGTCATAAGGGCGGCGAGGCCAAAAATGCCGGCCTTGGCTGTTCCATCTTTTAAAACCGAAGCGATAACAATGGTGTCAAATACCTGGGATAAAGTAAAGACCAGGGTGGCTCCATAGAAATAAGTGCAAAGAGCAAGGATCTTATTATAGAACCTGCGGCTTACTTTACTCAGTTTAAAAGTGAAATGGATTTTCTTAGTGATCAGCAAATAAATAAATAACGAGACAGCTATCCCGGGATAAGTAAATGCAAAGAGTTTGATAAAAAGATCAAAGTCTTTGATCGTATTGGTGATGAATAAGACGATCAGGACCGTGGTAAACAATCTCCACTGCACTTCCTTGAAAAAATTAGTGACGACCGGTTTGCCAAGACTCCATGTATAAGCTTCCAGAACAGAATAAATGGTGAGGCCGAGACCTAATGGAAATATCCAGTAATAATAAGTGACCAACAGCGGAGAATTGGCTCCGAATTTCCGGATGACAAGATCTTTTAAGAACCATCCTGCTACCATCACCATTATAAAACCGATGGTGCTCACCAGCAGGGACCAGGTGATCATATCGTTCCTGCGGGGTGGAAGGTTATCGTTGTAATAATGATAGAATTTAAAAATAAATGAAGGCATTGCCATGCTGGCGATAGAGGTCATCATCGAGGCAATAGCAATGAAAATAGTGGTGAGCCCGTATTGTGCTTCTGTAAAATTGATAAAATTTCCCTGCCGGGTAAAGAACCAGGTGTTCAATAACCCCACAGCAAATCCAATATAGATAACAACCGAAGAAATGATGCTTTGCCGGCGGATGCTGCTCATGCGATAAAGATAATGAATGGCCGGTTGTCAATGGTGAATAGTGAATAGTGAATAGTCAATGGGGAATGGCGAGTGGGGACAGCTTATTTAACTTTTTTCACTGTTATGTAAAAATTTTTATCTGCCAGCAATCCCTTGCTTTTCATGTCGGCAGTTATGGATGTGTTTTTCCATTCAGTTGTTGGGTGCAGCCACCCGATAGCTATCGGGTCGCCATTGTCTTCTAATCTTATGGGCATATCAAAACCGGGAATACAGTTGGTCCAGCGGTAGGAAAGTTTATCACCCTGTATTTTATATTCTAACTGGGGAATTTTTGTTGTCCGCAGATACTGGTCAAAGATCTTAGACAGGTTTTTGCCGGATTGTTTGGAGAGATAGGCTTCCACATTTTTTGAATCAACCATTTGATGATAGAAATCTTTATTCAAACCT
>DATHDV010000167.1:0-14469 GCA_035318845.1 Chitinophagaceae bacterium | reverse complement strand
ATGGAAGAAAGGGGATTGTTGCCGGCATCCAGCACCGTGCCGGATATTTTTCCAATTTTGTTCTGTGCCGATATATTTACGAGACATACAAAAAGGAAAGAGCAGAGTATAAAAACTTTTCTCATGACCATGGCTATTAGTTGGTAATTGATTTGAATATAAAAATGATGATTATAACGGTAACGTAAAGTAGAAATATGACAAGTTTCGTAGTTCCCGTGACGAAGGGTAATAATTGCTTACCGATACACCAACGGTAAAAATGAAGCATCCTTAAACATTCATGTTAAAAACACATTAACATTCTTTAAAAAATCAATCCCCCGGCCATGGCAAGGGGATTGAACAGATAAGATTTATCAATAAATGAACTGATTAATTGTCCCCGGTTTTCACCCTGCTCTTTTCATCATCAGCACCGCCTGTTTTTCTTTTTTGATTATTCAATTTTCCTTTACTGAAGCGATAAGTAAACCCAAGTGCCACCTGTCTTGAATCCCTTCTTTGCTGAAAGGCTGCATCTATATTACTAAAGCGGCTTGTACCACTTATTTTCTGTGTCAGGAATATATCCCGGGCTGATAAACGTAATGTGCCTTTGCCCTTCAATACCTGTTTGGTAATACCCATGCCTACCTGGCCGAATGACTTTATTTGAAATACGCCTTCTGTAAGCGGCGAAGTAAAAAATCCGCTGATCTCAGCACTCCAGCTTTTTCCAAATTTGAACTGGTTAGAAAGATTTGCCTGGAACGTAGTGGCACCGATTGAAACATTATCACCATTTACTATTCCTTTATAATGGTTATTGTAAAGATTAGTCCACAAATTGACAGTCCACCATTTTTTAATGGGCCCGCCTGCATTCATAGATATTCCAAATTGATTACGGCTGGCGATATTTGATTTCTTTACAAAAGTTTCATTTACATCAGTGTGTTGTTCCAGTACATCTTCAATGATATCAGTTGTCCTGTTGTAATTAAGTGTTGTTGTCAGGAATCCTTTATAAGTGTGGCTGAACTCAATATTGTGTGCAAACTGCGGCCTGAGGTTTGGATTGCCTTGCTCAAAAGTATATTTATCCAAAAATAAAATGAAAGGATTTAGATCCTGGTAATCGGGACGTTCGATCCTTCTGCCATAATTCAGTACAAAACTGTTGTTTTTATTTGCTGCATATTGAAGATATACCGTTGGGAAAAGTTGGGTATAATTCCTTTTGAAAGTCGAATTAAACGAAACAAAAGTCCCGGAAGCAGTATTATATGTAAAACCGGTTGAATGCCCGTTTGCATTTGTATTTTCAAGTCTTAATCCAAGCTGGGCAGTAATTTTTTTACTCAATGGCTTACTGAAATTTACATAAGCTGCATTTACATTTTCATCATAAATAAAATGATTTGATCTGCCGCTGTCCAGTACAGCCTGTCCATACAACAAGTTATCATAGACCGCATTGTTATCTGTTTTTACAAAACTTGTTTTTATACCAGCCTCGAATTTCAAGTTACCCTTCATCGGATGAACATAATCGGCCTTGGCCGTATATATCCTGATATTTTGCGGAAGGCTGCCAAGCAATGTATCTGATTTATCGGAAGGGCTGCCATCCGGTTTGAAATAGTCATTAAATAAATTCTGTGCATTCGTGCTGTTATAACTGAGATAGTCTGCATCCATTGTCAGTTCCCTGCCGGTAGAATCGAATACATGGCGGAAATTAAGATTAGCGCTGAAGTGCTTCCATTTTTTGTCGTTATTACTACTGGATATGGTATTGCTCAATAATACCCGGTTCGGGTCGAATATATCTACATCACTTCTGCTGTTGAAATGACCCGGGTTATAAAACCCGGTTACTACCGCACCAAAAGTTGTTTTTTTGGTAGCATAAAAATCCATGCCCAGTTTACCGTTGAACGATTGACCACCTTCTCTTATTCTCCCGATCTGGTCAAAATGTGATCTTACTTCTTTTGTAGTTGCGTCAATGAATTTTCTTTGAATATCCAGGTTTTGAAAATTTTCCCTGTTACTGTAACCAAGATTTGAAAAAAGATTGATCTTATTCTTCCTGTAATTAAAATTAGCTGACTCACTTAGTTTGGCATAGCGGCCCTGGCTCCAGGTACTGGATATGCTCCCGGTGTAACCAAACTGTTTTGTTTTCTTTGTTTTGATATTAATGATACCTGCGTTACCCGCTGCATCATATTTTGCAGGAGGGTTGGTCATTATTTCAATTTGCTCGAGTTGACTTGCACTCATGTTGCGCAGGTAGTTGGCAAGATCAGCGCCTGCAAGATAACTTGGTCTTCCATCTATATAGACTTGCACACCTTGTTTTCCCTTCAAACTGATGTTGCCATCCTTATCTACGGTGATCCCGGGAGATTTTTCCAGTACTTCCATAGCCGTGGCTCCCACATTGGTAACAGAAGCTTCTACATTCACAACCATCCTGTCGATCTTTTGTTCGATCAATGGTTTTTTTGCAGTCACCGTAGCTACACCGAGGCTCTTTGCCATGGGAACTAACTCAACTGTTTTCAGAGTAATTGAAGAGTTTGCTTCATTAATTTCAAAAGCCTCGGAAAACCCTTTTGTATGTCCAACGGCTGAAATTGAAACGATGTATCTGCCTTCTGATACTCCATCAAAGACAAATTTTCCTGTTTTATCCGCTACACTCATCTTGGCAACACTCGAATCCTTTATACGTAACAATGTAATTGTTGCTGACTCGATGGTTTTGGTATTACCATCTATTACGGACCCGGTTATCTTACCGCTCCCCTTTTGTGCCTGGCTGACGATGGATAAGGTTAAGACCGTCAGTAAAATCGCTAGTTTTCTCATTTTTTCTTATTTATTTATTAAGTACTTGTTTTTAAGTATTACAGTCCAAAGATAAGTACTTTGTATTACCAAGTACATTATTTAATATTAAACGGCCATATTTAGGGATGTACGGCCGTTTAATAGGAACATCAGTTTGACGCTAAGCCTTGAATTGCGTTACAGCTTCCCCTTTTTTTCGGATAAAGGGTCATAAAGAGATATAAGTGGGGTCTGAGGGAAGTTGGATCGATCATTCGTAGCCAGGTAAGCAATAAAATATACTTTCTGAAGATTAGAATTAGAAATTAGCGACCAAAATGAATTCTAAAGGCCGAATTCGGCCCGGATGGTATCATGATAGGTTCGGCCGGAAGTTAACCGGGTTCCAGCCTTATCATCCATAATAAAGAGGTAGCGGCTATTGAAATGCCGGTGCATTTCTTTTATCCTCTCCTTATTAATAATATAGGATTTCTGGATCCGGTAGAACTGCTGAGGTAGTTTTTCAGTAAGGATGGTCAGGGATTGATCGGTCAGGTGCTTTTGGCCGTCTGTCGTAAAAACAAATACATACTTATCATGTGCTTCCAGGTAAACTATATTTTCAAAACGCAAAAGGGTGATCCTGTCCCCTGTCTTGATAGGAAGAGCCGTGGCTTTTTGAGGCGTTTTAAACTGCTGAATGATCTGTTGCAACCCCGCAATATCAATGGGTGGGTCTACTTTTCCAAACTGTTTCAGTTTCCCGATACTTTGTTCAAGCCGTTCTTCTTTTATTGGTTTCAACAGGTAATCAATGGAAAATGTTTCAAAAGCTTTAATGGCATACTGTTCATAAGCTGTTGTAAAAATGATATTGGGTTTATGGGTAATTTTTTCTATCACTTCAAAGCCAGTGAGATCAGGCATTTGAATGTCTAAGAAGATGAGGTCGGGTTTCAGTTCCTCAATTTTTGAAATAGCCTCTTCCCCACTACCCGCTTCGGCGATCACTTCTACAATATCCTTGTGTTCCTGCAACAGGTTTTTCATCAGCCGTCTTGCAGCTGGTTCATCATCGATCACTATGGCTTTAAACAACTGGTTCACTTTTCATCAGTTTATTTAAACGAATAGAAACTTTTTTACGGGGTTGGTTGGTAAAATAGACCTCGTAGGCGCCGGGGAATAAAAGATCCAGCTTATCATAAATACTCTTAAGTCCATAACCAGGGATCAATTCATCCGGGAAATCTGGTCCGTTATCAGCTATATTGATTTGTAAAACGCCATTCTCGCTTTTTACTTCAATATCGATCTCAGTCATTTTCCCCGTGGCTTTCAGTCCATGTTTTACCGCGTTTTCAACAATGGGTTGTAATATAAACCTTGGAACCAGGTAATGATTGACTTCATCATCAACATGCATTGAATAATTCAGGTTGTCCTCAAATCTTATTTTTTCAATTTGCATATAGGCTTCAGCCATTTCTATTTCCTCCCTCACCGTTGAATAATTATGATCACTGTAGTTAATACTATAACGGAAAAGGTCGGCCAATGCAATGGTCATTTTCCTGGCTTTCTTTCCATCAGTTATTGAGAGATCAGCAATAGAGTTTAAAGCATTGTATAAAAAATGAGGATTGATCTTTGAATGCAAAACATCCAGTTCCGCCTTGGTCTTTAACTCCCGCAGCAGGCTTAGTTCCAGTTCTTTTTCGTGGAATTTCCTCGTTCGCTCAATATCAAGATAATTGATCACTCCATAAACAAGACCTGTTGCCGCAGCCATATAAATACTGCTGCTGATTATATACTTCAGGTAAGGTCCGGCCTCTTTTCCATATATCCAATAACTTAAAGGAATATTGAGAGCTAATGTGGTAACAATTAAGGTAACCAGGATCAAAAGGTTATGCTTAATAAAAGAAAGCTTCTTCAATTGCTTGCTTTCGGCTACCACCCTGACTAAATTATAAATGATCAAAGTGCAGGCAGTAGCAGAAATAAATTGGCTACCAATAGCCCAGCCCCATCCATGTTTTTCAAGCATGTAAAAAAAACCTCCGCTCATTGGCAGCATGGCAATGGAAATACAGAAAATGACCATCCATGCCACAATATTCTTCCGGAGCAGTTCATTTTTGATTCTGCTTCTGAACAGCCGGCCGAAATTGGCAAGCATATAAAGACCTGCGATCGCAAAGACAAGAGATACCGCGATCAGCAAACCAAAGTCTAATATGGTAGGTCCTTTCATAAAATGCCAAGATAACAAATGGGCTATTAACTGCAGCCCAAGGTTCGCCAACTGTTTAAATTAAGGAGTGAACGGAGTATATTGCATAAAAATACCGGATGACAATTGATTTCCGCTCAGATACAGTCACAAGGCCAACCCCCGCGATGAAGGAAGCCATGATGAAAGCAAGAGTGGGTGATGATGTTTTTGGCGAGGATCCCTCCATAAATGAGTTAGAACAAATGGCATCAGCCATGTTCGGAATGGAAACAGCCCTGTTCTGCCCTTCCGGCACTATGACCAACCAGATCGCTATTAAGTGCCATACCCAACCCGGAGATGATGTGATCTGTGAAGAAAGTTCCCATGTGTACCAGTATGAAGGAGGAGGTATCGCATTTAATTCAGGCGCTTCAGTAAGATTGTTGCCGGGCAATTTTGGAAGAATAAATGCGGAACAGGTTCGAAATGCTATTCAACCGGATGATCCGCACCGGCCACATTCAAGCCTGGTTTGCCTTGAAAATACTTCTAACCGCGGCGGTGGCAGTTGTTATGATTTTGAGGAAATAAAAAAGATAAAAAGCGTTTGCAAAGAAAATCATCTTGCTTTTCATCTGGACGGAGCCAGGATCTGGAATGCACTGGTGGCCAAAAAAGAAACAGCAAAACAATATGGAGAAGTGTTTGACAGTATTTCTGTCTGCCTGAGCAAAAGTTTGGGATGCCCGGTGGGAAGTTTATTGTTAGGGAAAAAAGATCTTATAAAAAAAGCAAGACGGGTGAGAAAAACATTCGGCGGTGGCATGCGGCAGGCTGGCTTTTTAGCGGCAGCCGGTATGTATGCATTGCAACATAATATTGAAAGGCTGGCAGAAGACCATGCCCATGCCAAAAAAATAGCTGACGCCATTATAAAAAAGAGTTTTACAAAACTTCTTCTGCCTGTTGAAACCAATATTATCATCTTTGAGTTGAATGATTCCATATCTGCCCCGCAATTAGTGGCTAAACTGAAAGAACATAATATACTTGGATATGCCATATCCTCCAACCGGATAAGGTTAGTGCTGCACCTGGATATCACAAAAGAAATGACTGAAACAACCACACAGGTCTTCGATCAACTGTAGTAACTTAGACAGCATGTTACCAAAGATCAATCCAACGACAACAAAAGCCTGGCAACAACTGCAACAGCATGCAGAAGAAATGAAAACAGTCCATGTAAGGGATCTGTTTAAAAACGATCCTGACCGTTTTAAAAAATTCTCTTTGTGCCTTGATGAAATTGTTTTTGATTACTCCAAAAATATCATAACGGGTAAAACTGTTCAATTGCTCCTGCAACTGGCCGATGAATGCAAACTGAAGGATGCAATGGCCGCCATGTTTAATGGCAATATCATCAATGAGACAGAACACCGGTCGGTTCTTCATACCGCTTTAAGAAATTTCTCCGGCCAGCCTGTTTATTCAGAAGGCAATGATATAATGCCGCTGGTGAAAAAGGTATTGGGGAAAATGAAAAGATTCAGCGATTCTGTTCACAATGGAAAATTCAGGGGCTATACCGGCAAAAGAATAAAATACATTGTCAATATCGGCATCGGTGGCAGCGACCTGGGTCCGCAAATGGTAACAGAAGCATTAAAACCATATTGGGTTGATGGCATTGAAACTTATTTCGTCTCCAATGTAGATGGAACACATATTGCTGAAACATTAAAGAAAGTAAAACCTGAAAGAACTCTTTTTCTTATTGCTTCCAAAACATTCACTACCCAGGAAACCATGACCAATGCCCACACAGCACGGGCATGGTTCCTGAAAAAAGCAAAGAATGAAAAACATATAGCGAACCACTTTGTTGCATTGTCCACCAATGAAACCGAAGTGGTGAAATTTGGTATTGATAAAAAGAACATGTTTGAATTCTGGGATTGGGTGGGCGGAAGATATTCGCTCTGGAGCGCCATTGGTTTATCTGTTGCATTGACAATGGGCTATAAGAATTTTGAACAATTACTGAAAGGGGCACACAACAGTGATGATCATTTCAGCAAAACAGCTTTTGAGAAAAATATTCCTGTACTGATGGCGCTGACCAGTTTATGGTATATCAATTTCTTTGGTGCCCGATCAGAAACTATTTTACCATATGATCAGTATATGCATCGCTTTGCCGCTTATTTCCAGCAAGGCAATATGGAAAGCAATGGCAAATCTATTGACCGCAATGGCGAACCGGTTGAATATGCAACCGGCCCGGTTATCTGGGGCGAGCCCGGAACCAATGGTCAACATGCTTTTTACCAATTAATACACCAGGGAACTATCCTGGTGCCCTGCGACTTTATTGCCCCGGCTCAGAGTCATAACCCGATTGGCGATCATCATCAAAAACTGCTGAGTAATTTTTTTGCACAAACAGAAGCGCTGATGAACGGGAAAACAGAAGAAGAAGCCGAGAAAGAACTATTATCCCAGGGCTTATCTGTTGAACAAATAGCAAAACTTCTTCCGTATAAAGTTTTTGCCGGCAACAAGCCTACCAATTCAATTTTAATTAAGAAAGTAACACCTTATACTTTAGGAGAATTAATTGCCCTGTACGAGCATAAAATATTTACACAGGGAATCATCTGGAACATTTTCAGCTTCGACCAGTGGGGAGTTGAACTCGGCAAACAATTAGCCGGTAAAATTTTACCTGAAATACAAACTGCTGATCCAATAAGCAGTCATGATTCATCCACTAACGGGCTGATCAATGCATGGAAGGAAATGAAAAAATAATTATCACTTTTAAAATTCCTTCTGCTCTTTCCAAAAGCAGCCATGACCTGTCAATAAATCTTTCCGGCCAAGTATTCAGCTATTAAGAACAATAATTAGCCATCAAGGAAAACTTCCTGAACCTCCGATAAAAAAAGCCCCCCGATCGGTCGGGGGGCTTTGAATATTTACTCTACTCCTGATTTATTGTATCACTACAAGACCAGAAGTTATTTTTCCACCATTCTTATCAACAACTTTCACAGCATATGTTCCTGCTGCATTTAAGCCAAGGTTAAAAGTAAGACTCTGGTATGAAGGAGTACCAGATACCAGGTCAAACTCTTTCTGTGCTACAAGACCACCGATCGAATTGTATATACGAACGATCCTTCTTTCAGCAATAGCTCCATTGTAATACAACCTCACCTGGAACTGACCTGTGTTCGGGTTTGGATAGATCCACAAGTTACCAGAAACTTCTGATACGATAGTAACGATGTTGGATGAACCCACACAACCATTGACATCGGTAACAGTCGCCTGGTAAGCACCTTGTTGATCTATGTTTGCAGTAACCGTATTTGTATTTGCCCCTGCGATAGCACTTCCGTTCAGCGTCCATGACCAGCTTGTTGCTGAGAAAGGCGCCGGTGAACTGGTAGCTGTAAGAGTAGCTACACGTCCCGGTACTAATGCAAGTGTTGATGACGAAAGGGTAACTACCGGTAACTGGTTTACATTAAGACGGGCTCCGGCTGTTGTGCTTGACCCGCAAGGTGAAGCAGTTACAGTAACACGATAAAGGTTATTATTCATTACCTGTGTAACACCAGTTAACGTCAGCGTGGCGGCTGTTGCACCTGAAATAGCTGTCCAGGTAAGACCATTATTCGTACTCACTTCCCACTGGTAGGTTAAAGGACCTCCGCCTGCACTTACAGTGAAAGTGGCAGTGGTACCAACGCATACTGTCTTGTTTACCGGAGCAACAAGAGCAGTTATTGGGTTAGTTACACTCACCGGAACTACTGTCGGCGGTGAAACGCAGGTAGCCGTAGTGACAACGACTGAGTAATTGGTATTAACTGTAGGATTCACCCAAATTGTAGTCTGTGGTGTTCCTGGTACATAAGGTATTGTTGCACCCGCATTGATCCACATTGTATTTGGTGCGGCTGGTGCGGCTGTCCAAACTCCTGTTGCAAATACAGGGGCCACATATGTAATATCGATTGACCAATTGGTCAATGTACCGATATCACCTGCCCATTCCTGGGCGTCATTGATAGCCAGTGTCCAGTTACCGTTAATTGTTCCCGTCCATAAAGCAGGGAACGTAGTAACAGTTGGAGGAAAACCAGTAGGACCTGAGCCAGACAGATCGGCAAAAGATCCGGCTCCTATTGAAGCATCTGCTTTCCATATACCTGTATAGCCAGGAGCTGCTCCTGAACCAACAGAATTTACACCTGCAGAACTAAATATGGTATTTACAAAATTTGCCCCTGCAGTTCCGGTTCCTGATTTATGATAATCCAAGTTCAAAACTGAGTTATTTGGAGCCTTCAGGACAATTTTCAGATCTCCAACGTATGTGTGCGTAATATTAAGCTTTACATCCATCCTTGTAATTACAGAACCAAGAGGTAATGCAACTGGAATAGAATGATTAATACCAGCATCACATACTGCTGCAGGAGAAGCAGGAGGTCCGATCAGATCAGGTATCTGAACAGAAATTGCTCCTGAAGTGAAAGTAGTTGTTGTAGGAGCAGACGTGATATTGGTTATGGTAAGCTGTTGAATGGTCCCCGTACAAATTGTTGCTGATGGCGGGGAGACTGTTGCTATTAAAGGTGTAACAGTTAGCGTAGCCACATTCGAGAACTCTTGCGCCGTACAAGGGCCAATAATGGTAGCCCTGTACACATAGCCATTCATGGATTGAGGAACATTAGTAAGGGTCAGGGTATTGGTAGTAGCACCTGAATAAACACCACCGTTGGTTACATTCAACCAGAATGGAGATGCAGCGCTGGTCTTATATTCCCATCCGTAGGTGAGAAGAGAACCGCTTGTAGTTACACTAAAGTTAGCAGTTCCTCCGCATTGAATAGATTGGTTGGCCGGATGTGTGTTAAACACTCCCTGTATACAAGGTTGAATATTCACCGTATAATCTTCCACTTGTCCGTAAGCTGTATTACCACAAGGACCCGGATCTGCATCTGCAGGCGCCCAGTACAAACGTACCCTCATTCTTGTAGGGCCGACCGTAGCGGTAACCGGTATAGTAATACTTCCAACAGCCGGATTCGCAGCTCCTACAGTTGCCATAACTCTTTCACCGGGATCATTCCAACTGCCATTCTGGTTAAAGTCGATCCATACTCTTACCTCGTCGCCAGAAAAGAAATTGGATATATCAACGGTAATGTTAGTTGAGCTTCCCTGGATCACCGTGGTACTTACAGCCGTGAAATCCTCGTAACCACTTTGGGAAGTGGAAGCATTATCTATTGTATTGTATCGGACCCTCGATATCTTTTCATCAACTACATCCGTAGCACCGCCGGCACAATAACAGCCTGACGGAGGAGTGATGGTTACATTAATAGGATTAGATATGGTGGTTATACCACTATTAGTGCATGTTACACGACACCTGTAAGCTGTAGCCACAGTTATACTTGTAGTATAGGTAGAAGAGGTACTGGCACCAGGTGCATTTGACCAGGGTCCACCAATACCTGTAGTTGATTGTTCCCACTGATAATTTATACCTGCAAAATTCTGAGGAGTTTGAAGTCCAAGGGTAAATGGAACAGTAGGACAAACAGAAGCGGGACCTGTTGTATTGCCCGGGTTAGGAGTACCAGCACAAGGTGTGCTGCTGCAAACACCAGCATCTATTTGAATGGTGCCATTCGCTGGTAATGTACCAACATCTGTTACCAAGAAATAATAGGTGGTACCAGCCGTGCCATTAAAAGAAAAAACAATAGGCGTACCTACCGTAGCGCTTGATCCCGGATCAGAAACCCAGCCACTACAAAGGTTGCCAAAGTTGACAGGAGCATTGTATACGGATACAAAGCTAAAATTTGCATTGGTGGCATTAAAAGTAACTGTAACGCACTGGGCCACCGGGTTTACCCATTGAAAGATCTGGTAATGGAATGAACCCGCAAACGGGGCTCCGCAAGTTCCCGGAGCTGCACAGGTTTTAACAATACCATCCCGGAAAGACCTTACCGAAGAAGGTGGATCACCGGCAACAACTGAATAAGTAAATGTGGTACAAGTTGCCGCCGGGTTGTTAATTTCAGTGGCAGCTTTTGTTATAACGCCCGCATCATTATTTGATGTGGGGTTTGCCTTAAGAGTTTGCAAAGCCTTTGATCTCTGCTGCGCTTTTTGTACAGCAGTCATCTTGTTGGCTTTTGCCGGGTTTTCTTGCGCAAAAGAAAATTGGGTTGACGCTGAAAGTATCAATGCTAAAGCAATGATCCTCGTACAGAAATGCCCTAAATTTTTTTGAGTAAAATTTTGTTGCATATTAGATATTTTAAATGATTGATTATTACCGGCGTAGCCGGCAATGTCCAGATTCCGGCGTCGAAGGTAAATTTTTTTAGAATACCAGAAAAAAATATATCCCCCCAGGTTCCAAAAATAAAAAAGCCCCGACGTTTAAGTCGGGGCTTTGAATATCTAAAGATGTCCTGGCTTATTGTATTACCATAAGACCAGATTTTATTGTTTGACTGTTCTTATCAACAACTTTCACAACGTATGTACCTGCTGCCAACAATGGAAGATTAAAATTCATGCTCATGAAAGGAGGAGTAGCTGATGTTAGATCAAACTCCTTCTGTGCCATCAATTGTCCCATTGAATTGTATATCTGAACTTTTCTTCTTTCAGCAATTGCACCGTTGTAATACCACCGTACCTGGAACTGACCATTATTCGGATTTGGAATGATCCAGAGGTTGTCTGATAGCTGTGATCCAATAGTAATGGTATTGGATTTACCGACACAACCATTAATATCAGTAACAGTCGCCTGGTAATCTCCTTGTTGATCTATGGTCGCAGTAACAGTATTTGTGTTTGCTCCTGCAATGATATTTCCGTTCAGCGTCCATGACCAGCTTGTTGCTGAGAAAGGTGCTGGCGAACTTGTACCTGTGATCGTAGCTACACGTCCCGGAACCAACTGAAGTGTTGTTGACGAAATAGTAACTATCGGTAGCTGGTTCACATTCAAACGGGCAGCAGCAGAAGTAGTAGAACCGCATGGTCCGCCGTTGACCGTTACACGATACAGGTTATTATTCATCAACTGGGTAACTGCAGTTAAAGTAAGTGTTGCAGAAGTCGCACCAGAAATAGTGGACCATGTAAGACCATTATTAATACTTACTTCCCATGAATAAGTGAACGGTCCACCGGTTGTTCCTACAGTAAACGTTGCATTAGATCCAACGCATACTGTCCTGTTTGCTGGTTGCACCAATCCGGATAACGGTGTAATTACAGTAACCGGAACAGTTGTCGGTGCTGAAACACATGGTGTGGCAGTAGTAACAACCACGGTATAATTGGTATTAACAGTAGGCTTCACAAATATGCAGGACTGCGGTGTTCCCGGAACATATGGTATTGTTGCAGCTGCATCGTTGAACATTGTATTTGGTGCAGCAGGTGATGATGTCCATATTCCTTGTGCAAATACCGGGGCCGTATAATCTATATCAATTGTCCATCCGGTAAAATTACCAAAATCAAGAGGGCCGCCATCACACATGGCCAGGGTCCAGGTGCCATTCGGACCAGCGGCTCCTATTATGCTCGGGATTGAAGGAGCATTGGAAACCCAACCGATAGGATCCATAATGGTGTAACCTGGGTTGGTGACGCCATTCAGTGCATCAGCTGCAAACGGACCTGTTGGTGGCGTTATTCCATAACGAAATGGAGTAGGAACTGCCTTCCATTGGGTAGTGCCTACCTGGCTGCATACGGCATTAAAGAAACCGGCTGTTGGTATAGATACAGCACCATTGTCTGTATTGGTATTGTGCTTATATAAACTCACGATATTTGTTGCATGCGTTCCCTTCAGATTAAAAACCATATCAGCCGGGTAAGTATGGGTCATATTCAGATGTATTCTAATATCGGTGATCAATGCCCCCGCTGGTATTCCTGCAACCGGAATGGTAAATGTTGAGGCAGTTCCAATATTATCAGGAACATTAAAATTCAAAGGTCCTGATGTGAAAGAAGCCGTCGTTGGCCCTGACACGGTATTAGTTATACACAACTGTTGTACCTGGCCCGCACATATAGTTGCCGATGAAGGACTCACATTTACAATATATGGTGTAACAGTAAGTGTAACAACATTGGAGAAATCAACTGCTGTACATGGGCCCTGGATCAATCCACGGAACTGGTATCCATTAAGAGCTGCTGAAATATTACATAATGTAAGTGAGTTTGTTGTTTGACCAGTTACGGTTGCTCCAGCTATGGGTGCACCGGTTACATTTAACCAAAAGCCTCCAGGGGTGGTCCTGTATTCCCATGAATAAGTAAGAGAATTACCTGTTGCAGTAAAGCTGAAAGTAACACAACTTCCGCATTGTGCTGACGTACTAACAGGTTGGCTGGTAAACACACCCTGGCCATCTGCTACCAAGACAGGATTAGAAGTTCCGGAAAGACCACTTGGAGTACAGGTTACAATAGCCCTGTACCATGTCGCCCCGGTCTGGCTTAATGAATGAGTGATGTTGGTAGCTCCGGGAATATTAGTCCATGGACCTGCTGCTGCAGGAGCAGACTGCCATTGATAAGTTAACCCGCTCACAAAAGGATTATTTGTAAGAGAAAGTGTAAAGGTTACACCAGAGCAAACAGGATTAGCAGATGCTAATGTGTTTCCGGGATCGGGTGTACCACTGCAAGGGGTTGGAGGAACGCAGAATAATTTCTGGTTGAGGACGGTGCCTACAAAACCAGCTGATGCTGCTGTACGACCACCAATCACATAAAAACTTCCACCCATCGCAGCTCCGCCCATACGACCTGCTGCGGTCATCTGATCTGGTAAGCCTGACCATGTATTCGGTCCCTGATTCCATTGTTCCGTATTAGGACCAATAGTTACTGCCCCATTGATATATCCACCAGACACTACGAAGCCATTGTTATAAAAATCGCCTGCAGCGCCCCAGTGTTGAAAACTCATATCGGCAATAGCAGGATCATCCCATGTATTTGATGCCGGGTCGTAACGATAAGCTTTGTTCGTTGCGGTCAAAGTTGCAGTTGATACACCGCCAGCCGCATAAATAAAGCCATTCCGTGCAATACAGGTGACGAAACTCAGAGCCTGTGGATAAGGTGCACCCGTAGTCCAGGTATTGCTGGCAATATCATAAATTTCCATTACGGCAGTAGATGCTGCGGCCGTCCCGCAAAACTTATAGATCTTGCCATTCAAATAAGCCGCGGACGTATTCCAGACCCCGGTGGTGAAAGGAGCGAGAGTTGTATAAGTATTTGCCGCCACATTGTACCTGTAAAGAGTATTTAATGAAACTCCG
>DATHDV010000166.1:0-6797 GCA_035318845.1 Chitinophagaceae bacterium | reverse complement strand
GGCTATTTATAAAAAGGATTATACCAATATAGAATACCTGGCTATCGAATACAAGTATGATGCAAATGGCAACCGTATACAAAAAACAGTGTACCCGCCGGACAGGGGTGTAGCGAAAACAACCATATATGTAAGAGATGCCAGCGGAAATACAATGGCTGTTTATGAAAAGAAACCAGAAACGGAGAACGGCGACCTTACCCAAACCGAAGCACACATGTATGGCATTAGCCGGTTAGGTATTTATAGCATGAAGCGCAATGTGGAAAACCCGGTTACCAATACGGATGGCATTTACACATTTGAAAGAGGTGATAAGGCATTTGAATTAAGCAACCATTTAGGGAATGTGCTGGTAACTATTAGTGACAGGAAGCTGCAGGTGCAGGATCCCAACAATACAACTCAGATACTTTATTACTCAGCAGATGTTATTACGGCGACGGATTATTATCCGTTTGGGATGGATATGCCTGGAAGAAAATTTGGCAATGAAGGACGTTATGGATTTAATGGTAAGGAAAGAGATAAAGACATGAATAGCTTGACGGCTTATGATTATGGGTTCAGAATTTATAATCCGGCTATTGGTAAGTTTTTGAGTGTTGATCCGTTGACTCAAAAGTATCCTGAACTGACACCATACCAATATGCAAGTAACAGACCGATTGATGGGATTGATGTTGATGGATTAGAATATGGAAGGTATTATTGGGTTAGGAAATATGCAGAAGCAAAGGCAGCCCAACAACAACCAAACGCTTCAACTATAAAACAGCCTCTTGTTCCCTATATGAACACAGTTTCAAGTAATGGCGACTGGCTTAGTGGCGCTCTATTACTTCCTGGTAATACTTATGTCAAAGCATATAATACTTTTGCCGCAACTACGAATTCACTCGTTGATTTAGTAGAAAAATCTAGCAAGGATGGTCTTGGTCCCGGTCTTATGGGTTGGATTGATGGAATAGGAGAAGACCTAAAAGATTGGTTTAATGGTACTGTAGAGTATCATACAAAAACACCTGTAGACCAACAACTAAATGATGCTATTGAATGGCTCAAGAATCCAGATAATGTTTATGGAGCTGTATCAGATGGTCTTATTATTTATTTTTGTTATCGGCTACAGATGGCCAATGTGTCGGCCCCAGTATACATTAATAAAGGAACATGGGTATCAGAAAGCACGGTTGGTTGGTCTAAGAGAGCTATACGCTATCAGGAACATGTAACAGGAGTGAAAGCAGGCAATGCATTAGAAGTAAATGGCGTTAGATTTGATGGCATCAGGAGCAACATACTTCTTGAGGCAAAAGGTTTTTACGACAATTTTGTAAACTCGAAAACAGGACTGTTTCATAATTGGTATCTTAGAAGTAAAACTGGCGCGTCTGCTTTACTTGACCAAGTTCAACGCCAAATTAAAGCAGCAAATGGAGCGACCATTGAATGGCACTTTAACAGTCAAAAAGCTTTAAACGCTACAAAGTCCTATTTTGAAAGTCAGGGAATAAACAGCGGCGTCAATTATGTATTAAATCCTGAGAAATAAAGAAGAGATGATAGAGTCTTATTATATCGGAGCATATTGGGGTTCAAGAACAGAGCCTTTAGCGCAGGTAAAAAATAAAATACTACAAACATTACAAAGGCTGGCAGAAATTGATGAGCAATTTTTAAACTGGTATGAAGAGGCGAATAGTAGGGAAAAGGCATTGGGAAAAAAAGTTTCAATTGATGCCGATTCCGTCGAACGGCTATGTTTAGAGATGGTAAGAAAGGGTGAACTGGATGAAAAGGGTTTTGCAGAAATGGGCTTTCTTTTTGGAATTTGGTCAGGCCATTTGGATGATGAATCAAGTAATATATCATTCAATGTGGGAAAAGCTTTTACATCACAACATTTATCCAATTCCTGTGTGATTACTATTCCCTTTGAGGGAGCGGCACGGGAACGACTATTACAAATAGATAAAGCAAAAAAAATTATTGCTCTGCTTGTTGAAATATGGAATCCCGACTATGCAGTATTGACTTCTCATCAATTGAGAGATAAATTAAATGTTGCAAACAAAGTAGGTTGGATTACTTATCGGCAATCAATAAAAAATACTCCGATGGTAAATAATAGAGTATCTTATGAGAAGCTTAATAATGGGTATCTATTTACTACTGCATTTTCTATAGACAAGGATACAGATAGTTCTATAAACGAATTGTTGAAGTTAAAATCTTATTTGATTAGTTAGTCATCTCAGTTGTCCGTAGTATTCGGTCAAACGAGAAAGAATATGAATGAAAACGAAATGATAAAAAATAAAAAACTATTGACATTATAAACCAAAACATATGAGACTACAAGCAGTAATTATCTCCCTGTTGGTATTTAGTACAACAGCGATGGCACAAACAGCCGGAAGCAATAATACACTGAACAATTCCGGTGTTACAGCCATTCAGTCGTCCACCGCCTCGGGGTATAAATTATCAACGGGTGGGGCGGTCAAGGTTTTTGGCACCGGGTCAGCAGGTGTTGTAGGCTCGCCAACGATCATGCTCGTGAACACCACTGCCAGCAATGGGAAAAAATTTGGTATACACTCCAGTGATGCCAGCCTGTTCCAGATATATGACTCCACTACGGCCACACCTACTGTTCGTTTCAGCATTAGCGGAGCCACGTCCACTTTGGGCAATGTAGGTATCGGTACCGGTACCACCCATGCCGCTGTAAAACTTGAAATTGATAATACGACTGCAGGTACAAGCGGTCTCCGCTTTACCCGGCTTACCAGTTCTTCTACCTCATCGGCATTAAATGGGAAGCAATTATCAGTTAATGCACAAGGCGATGTGATCATAACCGATGATATTACAAGCATATCCCAAACACAGAAATATGTACTGGCTGCTCCTAATGGCGCTAATGGTGTACCCTCTTTCAGGGCATTGCTTGCATCTGATATACCAACATTAAATCAAAACACTACGGGTACAGCAGACAATATCACCGGCGTGCTCAATGCAACTTCTCATCCCGCATTAACGGGTGATGTAACAACTGCATCCGGGAGTGTGGCAACAACCATTGCTACTAATGCAGTTACTTTTAGTAAATTTCAAAGTATTACGGATAACCGGTTGCTGGGACGATCAGCAGGCAGTAATGGTAATATGCAGGAGATAACTGTTGGAAGCGGGTTGAGTTTAAGTGGCGGTGCATTAAGCGCTACAGGCAGCAGTCAGTGGACAACAACGGGTAATGATATTTATTATAACACCGGTAATGTAGGAGTCGGTACTACTGCGCCAAAATCATTGTTGCAGGTTGATTTTTCATCAACGGGAACCGGTACTGTTACTACCAATGGAACAACGACACTTACCGGTACTAATACCCAGTTTACGACTAATTTAAAAGTTGGCTCTTCCATAACTGTTTCTGGTGAAACCCGGACTGTCAATTCAATTATTTCAGATAACTCACTTACAGTTTGGACCGCGTTTTCTTCTTCCGTCTCCAACGTGCCCTTTACACTGAACAATTACGGTAGAAAGTTCGCTGTTGGGGAAAGACAGGTATTTATAGGTCAGCTTGTTGCTGGCCAGGGAGGAGATGGTGGACAGGGAACCAGTACTGTCTTTGGCTTAGGTGCCCTGGCAAATACAAATAATTTGGCATACCAGAATGATGCATTTGGTTTTGTCGCCGGAAGTAGTATTACTTCCGGGCATGATAATACGGCTTTAGGTTCTTTTTCATTACAATATAACACAACAGGATCGAATAATGTAGCTATTGGCAGGGATGCAATGGAAAATAGCGTTACCGGATGGTATAATACTGCTATCGGTGTTGCATCTCTTTATGACATGGGTGCAACATCAGGAAGTAGTAATACAGCAATAGGTCGTTCTTCCGGCAGGGGAATAACAACAGGAAGCGGTAATACTATTATTGGTGCGTGGGTTACAGGTCTTTCAGGGTCCCTAACAAATACAGTTATTATTTCAGATGGTTCAAATACTGGCGCATCCGGGTACCGGTTTTATAGTCCTGCGAGCGGTAATGTTCTCATCGGAACTACCACGGATGCAGGTTATAAATTTGAGGTAAACGGAACAACAAGGTTAAATAATTCCTTAGCAGTGGATGCCACCGGAAATGTTGGGATTGGTACCAATACACCTGCTGCAAAGCTGGATGTAGCAGGTAGTTTTAAGTTGGTAGATGGTAGCCAGGGTGCCGGCAAAGTACTTACTTCAGATGCCAATGGATTGGCAAGCTGGCAGCCAGCATCAGGTAGCAATAGCCAATGGACAACAATTAATAATGATATATATAATAACAATTCGGGTAATGTGGGGGTTGGTACCAGCAGCCCCGGGTATAAGTTGGATGTGAATGGTACTTTGAAAGTGGATGGTACGGCTGCTTCGCAGGTTCAATTTACCGGGCCTAATCAAAACAATCCGGGTTTTACATTTAATGGTTCAACGAGCAACACGCATGCTTACACTTTTGATTCGCAGAATTTTTCAACTACTACAGCCGGAAACACCCAGGTTTCGGGTGGGTCAGTTGTGTTTTACAATAACGCATCAGTTCAACCATTTCAACAACCCCTTACTATTCTGAGATCGTGGCCTGGTGTTGGTGCAGCCAATACAGTTATAATTGATAATGATAATATGAATGCAGTTCCTTCCACGTATCGTATTGCATCTTTCCGTCTCACCGGAACAGAAAAAGCATGGATAGATCAAACAGGCGGAGCCTGGTTCAATGGTTCAGTGGGTATTGGTACAAACAGTCCGCAGGCAAACCTGGATGTAAATGGTACGGTAAAATTAAATAATTCATTATTTGTAAATTCCGATGGCACTGTGGGTATTGGTTCAATAAGTACTTATCCTGCGGGTTACCAGTTCGCTGTTGTCGGAAACATCATCGCCGAAAAAGTAAGAGTGAAACTACATTCCGGATGGCCCGATTATGTATTTGGTGAAAAATATCCTTTACCAACATTAAAAGAAACAGAACAGTTTATTAAACAATACAACCACCTGCCAGGAGTGCCTTCTGCCACACAAATAGAAAAAGAAGGTCTTGACCTGGGTGATGGACAAGCCCTGCTTCTTAAAAAAATTGAAGAGCTTACGATTCACCTGATAGAACTGGATAAGAAAGTTGACAAGCTATCAGCTGAGAACGAAGCATTAAAAAGAAAAGAAAAAAGATAGGCTCATTATTGCATTATAGTAACTGTTTGGATTTACTTCTTCGTGAGATCCTGGTGAATTAAAACCCGCTATGGGAAATGGAAGCTATTACATCGCAAAACTATTTTTCAAAATATTCATTACGAATTTTCCCGCGAAGTTGACTATTAAACGGCCATTGCCATTCGGTATGTAAACAGGGCCCTGGTGGGTTTCCATTGACATTATTGAACGATCCCCAATGGCCATTAAATCCCATAATTATTCTGAAATCATCCCCCAACGGAGATTCAACTTCACCAAGATTGGGGATATCATGACAAACATAAGAATACTGGCCACTACCATTATGCTTGGCCGAGCCAGCTTTACTTCCTTCCACATTTGGCCAAAACTCATGACCGCCCCACTCAATGTACACTACAGGATGAACATAGAGACCTGAATGATCATCCATTGCCAGTGCGACGGTATTTTCGGCATCATAGGAATTCCCCTGGGCGAATACCCTGATGTTTCCTGACTCGGGACGTGACATTGTTGTTTTGCTCATATCAAAACGGCTTTCATCGCCGTGGTGATAATGAAAGATCGAGACAATTTTATCATTGACAATTTCTCCTATACCAGTTTCTGCCTGTACGACCAATTGAACGGACGTCCAGTCTCCTGCATGATCACCTACCGTTGCCACAGCGCCTGCTACCTGGGGTCCAAATATTGCCCCAAAAAATCCGATCCAGCCAGTCGTTGCACGGCTATATGCAAAAAACTGCCAGTACTCTATTTTGTACATCCCGGGTGAATTAGGTATGGGTGTTACATGTCCATACAAGCCAATATTTCCTTTGGCTTGTATTTCCGGCCAATCATGACCATCGCCATCTAAGTATCCCCCGGAGTAAAGCGGGTTGGGAAGGTTAAGACTATAAGCTGTCTTACTATGATTAACATAGATGGAGGAGTTGCCACCGTTATTATTAGAAGGGTCAATCAATATTGATGCTGTCTGCAGGGATGCTTTCGGAATATTGATGCTTCCACCCCCGCTGGTTAACAGGTCACAATGTTTAATGTACCAGATTGCATCCGTAGGTCTGAAAGCCTCTTCTTGCAGGTCATAAGAATATTTATATAAGGGACTGTATTTTTCCAGGAGGATTTGTTCACTGCGATCATCAATTCCATCGTTGTCTTTATCTATAATAGTTGGGTTGGCGATCTGCTGAAGATCAGTTCCGCCTAAAGAATACCATTCACCCCAGCCGCCATTCGGGGTTGATTGCCATTTATGCCATGCACCTTTGTTACCTCCCAATGAGAAAAGTTCCAACCGTCCATCTGCATTATTGCCGACAGCGATCTGCTGAAGATCGATTCCACCTAAAGAATACCATTCACCCCAGCCGCCATTGGGAGTTGATTGCCATGTATGCCATGCACCTTTGTTGCCTCCCAATGCGAAAACTTCCAATCGTCCATCTGCATTATTGCCAACAGCGATCTGTTGAATATCAGTTCCTCCCAAAGAAGACCATTCACCCCAGCCGCCATTGGGAGTTGATTGCCAT